>JAYVJS010000122.1:0-14267 GCA_043769075.1 Gemmatimonadota bacterium
TCCGGCTTTCCAAGAACATCTCGCGCTGGTGGCACTCCCCGACGATTCGGTATCGGATCCTGCTCGCCACCGGGGCGCTGTTCATGTGTGGAACCTTCCTAGCCGTTGGCGCTTGGTTCAACGTCTGTGCGCCGGTGGGTTCCTGCCCCTCGATTGCCAGCCTCGAAAGCTACGATCCTGATCAAGCCTCCAAGGTCTACGCGGCCGACGGACGGCTGGTGACTGATTTTGGACAGACCAGGCGGACCGTCGTTCAGCTGAAGCAGATATCCCCGGCGGTCATCGCTGCGGTCCTCGCCACCGAGGATCGGCGCTTCTATCAACACGGGGGTATCGACTGGTACCGAGTCCTCGGCTCTTTCAAAGCGCTCTTTTCGGGCCAGCGGCTTCAGGGGTTCTCAACCATCACGATGCAGTTGGCCCGAAATCTCTGGCCCGAAAAATTGCCGGCCAATCTCCGCTCCGGGTTTGGCGGGCTGACCCGCAAACTCCGTGAAGCCCGGATGGCCCTCGAAATCGAGCGGAACTACAAGAAAGACAAAATTCTCGAGCTCTATCTCAATCAGATCAATCTCGGCAACGGGGCCTACGGCGTCGAAACCGCTGCCGGGCGGTACTTTGGCAAACCGGCCCGCCAGCTCAATGTGGCCGAAGGCGCCATGCTGGCCGCCATCCCCAAGGCCCCAACCCGGTACAACCCCCGTCGCAACCCAGACTATGCGGTTCAACGGCGGAATCTGATCATCAATCTGTTACGCGACCAGGGGAAATTGTCGACCGAATCGGCGGAAGCCTGGAAATCGTATCCCCTGGCCCTCTCGTCCCGGTCGGACTTCAACGGCGTCGGCGACTACTTCGTCGAGTACGTTCGACAGCTCCTCCAAGCGCGATTCGGTTCGGAGCTCTACCGCTCCGGACTTCGGGTCTATACCACGATTGATCTCGATATCCAGCTGGCCGCCGAGCGGGCCCTCGAGGGCCAGCTCCTCAAGATCGAGGAGGATGCTAAGACCTACGGCAAGTTCCCCCATCAGACCTATCGGCAGTACCTCGACAAACGCGATCCGAACGCGACCGAAGACGACCAGGGACCCTACTCGCCCTACCTCCAGGGCGCGATCGCCACGATCGAAGTCAAGACCGGCAAGATCCGCGCTTTGGTCGGAGGCCGGGATTTCGGCGATTCCAAGTACAACCGGGTCTCCCAAGCCAGTCGCCAGGCCGGTTCGACTTTCAAGCCGTTTGTCTATTCGGCGGCAATTAAGGCCGGCTATCGTCTCAGCGATATCTACGACGATGCGCCGATCGACGTTCCGCTCAGCAATCAGCCCCCGTGGTCCCCCAAGAACTACGATAACAAATTCCGGGGTCCGATGAGCATGCGGGAAGGACTCTACGATTCCCGCAACACCATCGCCGTACGGGTGGGCTTGGATGTGGGGGTCGATGCGGTGGTCAAGGAAGCCGCGGCCGCCGGAATCGCCAGCCGGATTCCTCGGGTCCCCTCCATTTTCATTGGAGCCGCCGAAGTGACTCCCCTCGAAATCACCTCGGCGTTTGGAACCTTTGCCAACCTTGGGGTTCGGGTACCGCCGGTCGCCATCGAACGGGTCGAAGACCCCGAAGGCAACATCATTTGGCAACCCGAAAGCAGGCAAACCCGCACCATGGATCAGATGAACGCGTGGCTCGTCCTCGACGGTTTGCGTGACGTGGTGCGACGGGGTACGGCATCCGGTATGATGCGGAGAGCCGGGATCGACCTGCCCGCCGGCGGGAAGACCGGCACGACCAACGATGGGATGGATGTCTGGTTCATTGGGTTCACTCCGGACCTGGTTACCGGTGTGTGGATGGGGTTCGATCGCAAGCAGGTCATCATGCCAAACGCCCAGGGCGGCCGCCTCGCGGCTCCGGCGTGGGCCGCCATGATGAAAGACGTCTACGAACGCCGCAAGGTTCCCGTCGGCTGGCCGATGCCTTCAGGATTGATTTCGCTCGACGTCGACCGCTCGACCGGCTACCTCCCGAACGCCGCCTGCCCCAAGGACAAAGTCGGTCCGGAGTTCTTTTTCCCCGGTACCGAGCCGACCGAACGCTGCCCGATCCACCGGTGACGGGCCCGTCGGACCTTCGACTCCGCCTCACCGCCGATTGGGTCGTTCCGATCTCGTCGGACCCCATCGAACAGGGTGCGGTTCTAGTGGGCGCCAGTGGTCGGATTGAAGCGGTCGGAGCCGCCGCGGCCGTCCCCTCACCGCCCGGTGTACCCAACCTGGAGTTCAGTGGGGCCGCCCTGATGCCGGGGTTGATCAATGCTCACACCCATTTGGAACTCACCGGTCTGGCCGGCCAGGTGGAGGAGGAGGACTTCGCGGCTTGGATTCGGGCCGTCCGCCGGCTTAAAGCCGATCACAGCCCTGAGTGGTTTCGTGCCGCGGCTCGCCAAGGCGTCCGTGACGGGTTTGCCGCTGGGATCACGACCGTCCTCGATACCGGCGATTCCGGCGCCGTCCTCGATGCGCTCGTTGAGCTCGGCGGGGCTGGGGTCGTTTACCAGGAAGTCTTTGGGCCCGACCCGTTCCAGGCTGCCCAAAGCCTTCAAGACCTCCGTTCCCGGGTCGCCGAGCTGGGCCCCAGGGCCACCGGCCGAGTTCGCCTTGGCGTGTCGCCCCACGCCCCCTACACGGTTAGCGGACCCCTTTACCGGGCGGTGGCTGAGTTTGCGGCCGGCCAACGGCTCCCGATGGCCGTTCACCTGGCGGAATCGCCGGCCGAGTCGTTGTTGGTGACCAAGCACCAGGGCCCCTTCGCGGCAGCCTGGAACGAGCGCGGGATCCCCCCAGTTGCCAGCCACGATCGCCACTCCGCCGGCGCAACCCGTTCGCCGGTTGCCTGGCTCGATGCCCACGGGGTACTTGGGAAAAACACCCTTTGCATCCACACCGTTCAGCTCGACCAAGAGGACGTCGAGCTCCTTGGCCGCCGGCAAACGCCTGTCGCCCACTGTCCCGGCTCCAACGCCCGGCATGGGCACGGGGCTGCCCCACTCAGTGCACTGTTGGCTGCCGGGCTTCGGGTTGGGATTGGGACCGACTCGGTGGTCAGCGTTGGGGCCCTGGATCTCTGGGCCGAAATCCGCGCTGCCCAGCAACTCGGCCGGCTAACCGCGGCGCAAGCGCTTGGTCTAGCTACACTTGAGGGGGCCCGCCTGACCGGAGCGGAGGCCGAGGTCGGTTGGCTTGGCGTTGGGACGTTCGCCGATCTTATCGCCGTCGCCCTGACCGGCCCGCCCGACCAGCCCGTTGAGGCCCGATTGGTGGCCTCCCGACCAGGTAACGTTCTGGCCACGTTCGCGTCCGGACGGCCGGTCTTCAGGAGCCGACCCGCTTGATCTTGCTACCCCAACGTTTCTACAATGCTAGTAACCAGTTACGCGGAGAGAAGGCAGTGCGGTGTCTCGCGCTCAATGCATCGTTTGAACCCCTGACCATGGTCCCGCTTCGGCGGGCCCTTCGCTTGGTGATCGACGGCAAGGCCGAGATCGTCGAGGCCGAGGGCATCGAACAGATCCGGAGCGCGAGCCTTGCCCTGCCCAAGCCGGCCATCATCCGGCTGGTCAAATTCGTCCACGTGCCCCGGAAGTTCCGCCGTCAGGTGACCAATACGTTCTTGTTTGCCCGGGACGAGTACACCTGCCAGTATTGCGAGCGGCGCCAGAGCGAATTGCGGCCTCGGGAGTGCCTGACTCGCGACCACTTGCTCCCGATCTCTCGGGGCGGCGGGAACGATTGGCGAAACGTGGTCACTGCCTGCAGCAGCTGCAATACGAAGAAGGGCAATCGGCTCCCAGACGAGTGCGGCATGCACCCGGCAACCACACCAATGGAGCCGCATTTCGTCCACCTGTCCTGGGCCGTCCGCCGGCTGACCCAAACCCAGGCCAAGTACATCCGGCTCTTCTACGGCCCCGAAGCCCTCCGGGCGATCTCGGCCCTCGGGACCCGGCACTCGGCGCTCGCCTAACCCTGCGGGCCCCGAATCCCGCCGCCCGGGCGTTAAGGAAGGACGTCGAACTGCTCCGAGCGCGCCGTGAGGATCTGACTCGGTAGACCGGCAATCCGGACGAAGAACCGCCGGATTCCCCGGCCGACCGCGGTGCCGGGCTCCGGGGTCTCGATTGAGGGGTCACCGGCCAGAAAGTTCTCCAGTTGGTCCATGTCCCGATCGGAAAGGGCCGTGATCCGAACCGAGAGAGCGTAGTAGAAACGCCCCGGCCTCTGGGGCCACCATTGAACCAGCTGCGGGCGGTCGAACTCTCGAATCGCTGAATCTCGAACCGCGAACCGGAGCGGCCGTCCGGGTCGGCCGACCACGATTCGAGTAATCGTATACTCCTCTTGCAGTGGTTCCTTCGCGACGACCGCCTGCCAGTCGACGGTGCCGGGCAGGAGCTCGTCGATCCAGCCGTCCCGAGATCGCCACGTTTCCAAGGAAAAGGAAATCACCAGTGGGAGCGAGTTGTCGAGGGCTTCGTTCCAGCGAGCGTCGGTCAACAGGTTGCGGAGCGTGATGATCGGTTTGCGTGCTCCGCTCCGCTGAAAGGCGGGGTCGAGGCTGATCGCGACGTTGACCGGGCGCGCTTGCGCCTGGGCATTCGAGGAGAAGGCCATCAGTCCGACGACCGCGACCATAAATCGCCGCATCAAAATCGCCGCTGGAGGCGGAACACGAAGTGAAACGATCGACTGACCGCCAGGGCTTTGGTCAGGTACAGTCCGATTCCGCCGGCGTCGATGCCGACCCCGACATCGGCGTCCCACTCGCCGAACTTGGGGATCCGGTTGTTGGGCACCCGGCCAGGCCCCTCGCCGGTCAGCCAGGCCTTTCCGGCGTCAGCCAGGAGGACCAGCTCCGCTTGTTCGATGCCGAGGATCTGCTGAAGGGCGGCCAACTCGGCATTCCGAATCCGAAACGGCAGATTGACCGGCAAGTTGGTTCGGATTTCGATCTGGGCGGCTAACATCCGATCGCAGAGCGAGGCTTGGCTTTGGTCCGAGAAACCGGCCGACCCGCAGTTAAGGTCCCGGAACCCGAGCCCCGGGAGGATGTCCGGTCCGCCCAGCGATACCCGTCGTTGGACCGGCAATGGATCGCCGCCAGTCCAACCCGAGCCAAGAAATCGTACGTTGATCTTGGTCGATGGGTTGAACCGGGCGTACCTGATAAAGTCGAACTTGACTCGGGAGAACGCGTAACGCCCGGGCGAGATCGGTGGCCTCACCGTGGCGGGTAGGGCTACCGGAGACGGGTCGTCGCTTTGGCTTTGCTCGAAATCGGCGTGGATTCTCCAGCCGGTCGAAGGCCGGGCGAGATCGTTGCGGGTGTCGTAATCCACCGAGACCTTGGTCGTCCGATAGAACCCGTCGTCGATCAGCGGATTCGGGCGCCAGGCGTCCTGATTGCGGAACAGTGACACGGGGTCGCTGGCCGGTACCGACCGTTCCTGGTCGCCTCGGACGGACAACCTGAAATGAAGGGTCGGCAACGGCGCGACCGAGGCGAAACCCTCGACGCCCCGGGCCTCATAGTGATCTCGGTAGTCGCGCTGAAACAGAAAGGCCGACCATCCGGCCTCGCCCTTCGTCAGTGGTTGGTCTTCAATTGGGAAGATCTGCCGGTAGCCTCGACCGCCGAATTCGAGCCACCGGCGGCCGCGCCCCACCCGCCAGTCGGTCGACACCACGAAACCGATGTCGTCTCGGAGCTTCGTCCGGTCACTGGTCGGGCGGAAAATGGCCCGAACGTCGAGCCGAGCATCGGCTCGATCGGACCCTTGGGTCGAAAACGACGGTCCGAAAATCAGCGGGAGCCCTTCGACCCGGTTGTAAGTCCGTCCTGTCTCCAGAACGACGGCTGTCTTGATCCGGCCGGTTTGAAACGACGCGTTGACCGAAGCAATCTCGCCGAGTGGCTTCCTTGCCCCTCGCGCTTCGAGCAGGCCATCGGGTCGCCGAAACACCGGCGCCAGGGCATCGTATGCGGTTCGCTCGCCCTCCAGCCGCCCGCCCGGCCGGACCTCGATCCGCCCGCCGGTAACTAAGACCGGACCGAGGACCGTCCCCCCGGCCCCAACGATCAAATCGCCATTGATGATCAACACCGGGCCTGACACTGTGCCATTGACCCGGAGACTGCCCCGATAGACCGCGACTCGGCCTTCGAGCCGGGCCCCTCGGGGCAGGGTGAAGGTGCCGCCGAACCGGGTCGTCCCGCTGTCATTGTAGATTTCGACGACCTGCTTCAATATGCCGTTAGGCAGCAACCCGGTCACCGTACTATCGATCGTGGGCGAGGGTTGGATGATGACGAGGCTATCCTGCGCCGCCACCACCCGAGGCAGGACGGCCGCCGCCAAGCCCAGAACCACGCCCCATCGGCTCCTCATGAAAGCCCCAGCCGCTTCATCCGCCGGTAGAGGTTGGCCCGGTCCGTTTGCAACGCCCGAGCGGCCTCTGCCACGTTGCCTTGGGCCCGCGCCAGGCCTTCTCGAACCAACGCCCGTTCGTAGTCGTCGAGGAGGTTCGACAGTGACCGCCCCTGGAGGTCTACGCTACCGGCGTGGCCGACCGCATCCCCTGATGGAGCGCTCTCGGCCCGGAGATTCGATCGCGGCAATACCTGGCGAACCAGCGCCGCATCGATCTCCGGTCCCCCAATAATCGAGAGCCGCTCGATCACGTTGGCCAATTCACGGACGTTGCCGGGCCAGTCGTACCCGGCCATCGAGACCAATGCCTCGGCCGTGAAGACCGGAGCCTGGTGACCCCGGATCCGCTCCGCCAAGTGCTGGATCAGTGCCGGCAGGTCGTCGATCCGGTGCCGGAGTGGGGGGAGCTCAATCGGGAAGACCGCCAGACGGAAGTACAAGTCTTCGCGAAACGTCCCGGCCGCCACTCCTTGATCGAGTCGCTGGTTCGTGGCCGAAATCACCCGAACATCGACCCGCTGAATCCGCTCGGCGCCGAGGCGCTGGATCTCGCCGGTTTCGAGGACCCGGAGCAGCTTGGCCTGCGCCTCGAGATTGAGATCGCCCACTTCGTCAAGGAACAGCGTCCCGCCGTCGGCCAGTTCGAACCGACCCATCCGCCGTTCGGTGGCTCCGGTAAAGGCTCCCCGTTCGTGGCCGAACATCTCACTTTCGACCAGATCGCGCGGAATCGCCGCGCAGTTCACCGACACGATCGGTTTCCCGGCTCGCCGGCCCGCTTGGTGAATCGCGTTGGCCACCAGCTCCTTGCCGGTTCCCGATTCGCCGTAGACCAGCACCCGCGCCTCCGTGGGTGATACCTGGGAGATCGCCTCGGCCACCTTCCGCATTCCCTCCGTCGACCCCACCATTTCGATTCGCGGCCGCTTGAGCTGCGACTTGAGCGCCCGGTTCTCTGCCTGGGTCCGAGTCAACTCAAGTGCTGAACGAAGGGTGATCAACACGGCCTCGGGGGTCAGCGGCTTCTCGAGGAACTGAAAGGCGCCGTGTTTGATCGCCCGAACGGCGTCGGTCAGCTGGGCCTTGCCGCTCATCATGACGACCGGAACGCTGCCGTCCCGCTCCCGGATCTTCTCGAGGGTCGCGATCCCGTCTGGGCCGGGCGGCATCATCAGGTCGAGCAGGATCGCGTCGGGGTGGAGCTCGTCGATGACCAGAAGGGCGGCGTTGCCGTTGGGCGCCTCGGCCACGTCAAAGCCTTCCGATTTGAGCAAAGCGCCCAGCATCCGCCTGATGTTGGCTTCATCGTCCACGATCAGGACACGGGTGGTCATCGTTGGTTCGTTCGCCGGTCCGCGACGCGGCGCTCCACATAGGGTCGGTCTGCCGGTCGAGTTTTGGCGCTCTCGGGCACGAGGGGGAGCCAAATCACGAAGGTGGCTCCGCCGCCGGACGTTTCGACAACCTCGATCAGGCCTTGGTGCAAATCGACTGATTGCTTCACGATGGCAAGCCCTAACCCGGTGCCGTCGCTCTTCTCGGTGAAATAGGGCTCAAAGACCCGGTCCCGTTTTTCAGGAGGGATTCCAGGGCCCTCGTCCGCAATAGACACCCGAACCCCCCCTTGCCACGGACGGATGGTCACGTCGATCCGCCCCTCCCCGAGCATCGCTTCCGCCGCGTTCCGGATCACGTTGGCGAAAGCTCGCCGGAGCGCGTCGTAGTGCCCGACGACCAACGGGGTTTCCGGGGTCACTTGGAGGTGCCCGTCGATCTCGGCCGGAAGCGACGTTCGGAGCAGTTCGGCCAACAACTCGCCCAGGTCGACCTCCGCCGGGGGCCCTTCCGGGAGGCGGCCCAGGTTCGCGAAGTCTCGTGCCAGCTGCTCCAGCCGGGTCGATTCGGTGCGCAAAACGTCCAACGCTTCCTCCTGTTCAGGGCTGGCATTGCGACTGAGCGACGTCACCGCGAATCGGATCGGCGTGAGCGGATTCTTCATTTCGTGAGCCACCCGACGGGCCACCTCCCGAAAGGCCCGGAGCCGTTCCGATTCCAATTCCGAGCGCCGGGCTTGGGCCAGGCCCGATGCCATCTCCCGCATGGCCGTCCGGAGCGAGGCGAACTCAGGCGCGCCGGATCGGGGCGGGTCGGGGGGCAGTGGCTCGTTCCGCTGGATTCGGCCGGCCCAACCGACGAGTTCGTCGATCGGCCAACTGAACTGGGCCGCGAGGCTTCGGCCGAAGAAGATTGCAGCGTAGAACAACACGATACCCAGTCCGGCCAAGGAAATGGCCTGGCCGTAGGTGAACCACCTCTTGTAAATGTAGGCTCGCTGGGAAAGCTGAAGGGCTTCGCTGAGGCGGTCCTTGTAGTCCCCGAGAGCTCGGATCTCCGGGGCCGTCATCTTGGTCGTATCGAGGGCGGCCAGGAGCTGCTTGCCGGACTCCCGGAGCGGACGCACCACGGCCTGGGCGGCCTTGGCGGGATTATTGCGCATGGTCGAGTAGGCCCACCCGAACATTGCCATGGCCGAAGGCAAGGCGATCAGGAAGAGAGTTAGGGAGATCCGGTCTCGAAATGAGAACCCGCGCATGGTCCAAATAGTAACCCAGCGGCGGCGGAGGAGGGCGGACGCGGGCCGATCAGCGAGCCGGTCCGAGCCGGGACTCCCATCCGTTTGGCACTCCGATTTGATTGCGGTCCGTCCGGTACCTCGGGTTGTCGGGGACCCAGTAGTCAACCAGCATGGAGTGTCATGAACTCTCCCGACGTAGTCGTCATTGGTGGTGGTATCGTCGGGCTCGCCACCGCCCTCACACTGGTCGAGAAGTATGGCCGGTCGGTCGTCGTACTTGAGGCTGAAGATCGGGTCGCGGCCCACCAAACCGGGCACAACAGCGGCGTGATTCACTCGGGTCTGTACTATGCCCCGGGGTCTCTAAAGGCTACCCTCTGCCTCCGAGGCCTCGATTTGATGTATCAGTTTTGCGAGGCCGAGGGAGTCCCCTGTCGGCGGACCGGCAAGGTGGTGGTGGCCGTGGACGCGCGCGACCTGCCTCGGTTGGATCTCCTCGAGGCCCGCGGCCGGGCCAACGGGGTGGCGGTCGAACGCCTAACAGCGAGCGGGCTTCGCGAACGAGAGCCGGAGGTCACCGGCGTAGCCGGATTGTGGGTTGGGTCGACGGGAATAGTGGACTACCGGTCCGTCGCCAGGGCCATGGCCGGCCGGCTCGAACGGCTCGGGGGCCAAATTCGCTGCAAGAGCCGCGTCCTCAAAATCCAGACCGACACCCCTGGCTACGCTTTGGAGACGGAGACCGGGGTCCAACGAGGTCGCTTCATCGTCAACTGTGCCGGCTTGCAGTCGGACCGGGTGGCCCGGCTGGCTGGTGTGGACCCCGGCGTCCGAATTGTGCCATTCCGGGGTGAGTACTACACCCTTCGCCCGGAACGGGCCTCCCTGGTCCGTGGGTTGATCTATCCGGTGCCGGACCCCGCGTTGCCGTTTCTCGGGGTCCACTTCACCCGAGGCATCGATGGCGCGGTCGAGGCGGGCCCGAATGCTGTCCTCGCCTTCAAACGGGAGGGATACCGGTGGTCCGATTTTTCCGTCCGGGACGTCGCTGACTGGGTCGCCTTTCCAGGTTTCTGGCGGATGGGGCGTCGGCATTGGCAAACGGGGATCGACGAGGTGCTCAGGTCGCTCTCGGCGGCCCGATTCACTCGGGCCCTTCAACGCTTGGTTCCGGCCATTCGACGAGAGGATTTGGTGGTGGGCGGCGCTGGTGTCCGGGCCCAAGCGGTCGGGCTGGATGGGGCTCTCATCAACGACTTCTTCATGGTCGACCAGGCTGGCGCGCTACACCTGTTGAACGCGCCGTCCCCTGCAGCCACGGCCTCGCTTGCCATCGGCGAGACCATCGCGGCCCGGGTCAATCCGAAACTGGTCTAGCCGGCCTTTGAGCCGCTGCCAACGATCGGGCCAGAACGCTTCTCTTCGACGAGAGTCATCCGAGCCGCCCGGAGCAACCCCCGCGCAACCCCGCCAAACACCAGCACGGCGCCGATCAACTTGAGACTGACGATCGCTACCCCAATCCGTCGAGGTAACTGGGCAGCCGAATCGTCGCGGCCCGCCATTTGAAGTCCGTCTAACGCGAAGATCACGAGCGCGAGCGCAAGGATCACCGCGATCGCTCCCGTCAAGTAACCCAGGACCCGCACCGAACCCGTCCGCCCGCCGGCAAGTTGCCCCATGGCCAAGAGTACGGTGCCAATGACGGCTGTTACGGTAAAGCCGGCGGTGATTCCGACCGCCCCGTAGCGCCACGGCAGTTCGCCCGGGTTGAAGGGCCAAACGGCCGAAACCCAATCGATCGCCGTTACCAACAAGGCCAGCAGGCCGGCAAGGCTCAGAGGGCCGGCCATCGAACTCGGAGTATCGGGCTTGTTTGTCATTCACCGAAAATGATGATGAGATAGTTGAAATGCCAGACCTGGCGACCCGTGAAAGCGGACTCCGCCAGGATTCCGCCTGTCTCCCGAAACAAGAAAGCGGGCTGGCCAATCGGCTCCAGCCCGCTCCTTTGATGCGATTGGTGGTGCTTACCGTTTCCGCCGCCGCCGGGCGCCCGCCAAGGTGAGGCTGACGAGCCCGGTGGCCAGCAAGCCGACGGTGGCCGGTTCGGGGGTCACGACAACGTCATCCGGGATCCGGGTGATTTCGCCGATCAGTTGCTCTTGGATCCCGCAAGACCGCTGGCCTTGAATGTTGGCACAGGGGCGCTGCGTTCCCGAAAGGCCGCCCGAGATCCGGACGTCGCTCAAGACGTACATGTTCTGGTACGAGTACTTGGTGAACTCACTCAAGGCTTGGGCCCTGTACCCGTTGATTTGGGTCTGCTGAAAGCCCGACAAACCGGCCGTCGGGTTGAGTGCCAGCGGGTCCGAATTCATCAGTTGCCAAATCGCGTAGTGGATGTAGCCCCATTCGGGCTTGTTACCGGGTTGAAACAGACTGGTCAGGTACCCAGCCATCCGATACCGGTTCGGCTGATTCGTCAGGCCGCCCCACCGGGTTTTCGAGAGCGGGTCGGTCTGGAGGTTCGTCTTATAGACCGTCGCGTTTCCGGCGTAATTATAGAAGTCGGTACACCACGTGTTGATCGTGGCGCCGCCATCGAGGGCGCCCTTGTAGGTTCCGACCTGAACGTGGTTGAAACTCTCTCCGCTGCCGCCTTGGAAGGCGTAGGAGTGAACCGTCTGGGCGTTCGCCAGGGCCGGCGTTCCGATGAGGAGTCCAGCCGTTGCGATCACTCTGAGCATTCGTTCCATACCCGTTAGTCCGTGGTTGACTGTTTGACTTGGGCCTCCGTTTTGTGGAGGCGTCCATTAATTCGACATGTCATAAAGCAAGCCGTATGCCGACCGCACGATGGACCTCCAGCGGCAGCCTTCGTGCAGGAAACGGCATCAAACGACCGTGTTTGATGCCCGAGCGCGCAGCCCTTTGCCGATTTGCATGGAATTGGTTGCTGTGTACCTGCATCACTCCTGCGGCGTCTCCCCCCAGTCTGTGGACGGTTTCGCGGCCATTGGGTTGGGGTAGCCAACCCTCGGATTGGGTTGACTTTCGTTAGGGATCTCATGATCCTCCCTAACGCTTTTCAGGCGGGGTATCAGGCGGGGTAACCGAGGCGTTCAAACCTAGCGGTTGGGCCAACCCTTCTCTTTGGGATGTAAGCAGGCCCGCGGTTTGGGTTCGCCGTACCCGGTGCCGGTATAAGGACCCCGGAATTGGCCGTGGCCCTTGTGATTAGAACACTTGGTGATGGGGGTATCACCTGCCTCTCAGCTCCGCCGCGTAGCCCATGCGGATTCTCCTAGTCACCTACTACTATCCACCGGATTCTGAGGTCGGAGCCCTTCGCCCGTCTCGGCTAGCTCGCTTTTTGGCCCAGGCTGGCCATGAGGTCCACGTCCTAACCATGGCCAACGCCCCCGGAGCGGAAGGCGTCGTTGCCCGCGACGGCATCACGATTCATCGGGTAAAGGCCTGGCGCTCACCCCGGTCTATCGTCAAATCTATGTTTTCGTCCGGTGATGGGCCGGCGAAGGCTTCGCCCTCGGCAGACGAGGGGACGCCGAGGCGGGGGTCCGGGTCAGAGACAACCAACGGTTTTCGTCGCGCTTTCCTCAGTGCGCTTTGGTTTCCCGACGACAAACAGGGATTCGTTGGCCCAGCGGTCGCGACCGGAGCGGATCTGATCGCGAGGTTGTCAATCGAGATCGTCTACGTGACGGGCCCGCCGTGGAGCGTCCATCTTGCCGGCATGTTGCTGCGGGACTTGAGCGGCGCACCGTTGGTCGTCGAATACCGGGACCCCTGGAGCCCGGTCCAAGCGGTTGACAGTCTCAATCATGAGTTCTTCGTCAATGCAAAACGGAGCCTGCAGCAGAAGGTGCTCCGGCGGGCTGATCTTGTGGTCACGGCGACTGCCGGGATCGCGACGTACGTTCGGCCTTTTGTCACCGATCCGATCCCGTTTCTGACCGTCCTCAATGGGATGGCCCCCGCCGTCCAGACCCCGCCAACGGAGCGGCCTAGCGGCCCAATTCGGATCGTCCATGCGGGCGAGGTCTACCTTGGGCGGGATCCGGAGCCGCTGTTTCGCTCGCTCGCGGTGGTTGTGAAGGCCCGGCGCCTCGACCCGAGCCAGCTGCGGATCCAATTCCTTGGTCACGGCCGGGACTATCGGGGGGTCTCGGTGGAGGGGATCGCCAACGCAGCAGGGATTCGCGAGTTCGTGGAGTTCCAGGACCAGGTGCCCTACGACGAGTGTCAGCGCATCCTGCGCGAGGCTGATGCACTCCTGCTCCTCGCCCAGTTGCAGCCATTGCAGGTTCCCAACAAGCTTTACGACTACCTTGCCGCCCGCCGCCCCGTCATCGGGTTCGTTGATGCCGGCGGTGAGAGTGAGCGGATCCTCCGGCGACTCGTCGGCCATTCGGTGGTGACCGATTGGTTTGGGTCAGAGGCGAGCGCCGCCATTGAGGCCGTCATCGACACCGCCCGTTCGGCCGTCCTCCCCGCTAATGAGCCGTTCTTGTTGGGGTTGCGGTCCGACGCCCAGTTTGGCGCCTTGGTCGAACATCTTGAGCAGATTGGGGTGCGGGGCCGTCGAACGATTCGGGAATACGCGGGGGCTGGCGCCCCGGGCCGACCGGGAGCGGGTATCCTAGCGCCGAAAAACCTTCCGTAGCCTCCCCCCGAGTGCCCGCCGCGCCTCGGCGTACGCCCGACGCCTTCGGTACTGGCCGCTTGGGGGAGACTCCAGCTGGTAGCTCACCTCGAGGTCGCCTCCGAACTGGCTCTTAAATCGAGTAACATCGTTCAACGAAGCGTCAGTGAGATCGCAGCCGCGGTGGCCCGCCGCGGCCAACGCCTCGAATACCTTCCACCGGAGGAATGGGTTCGCGCCGGTGTTTTGGTGAGCTCCGTCGGACGCCGCGGAGACCACATGGGCGATCGGGTGACTGGTGGCGATGACCAGTTGCGACGCAGCCACCTCGCCGGTCGGGAGGCGAGCCTGGTACAGGCGTCCGATTCCGGCGCCTCGTAATCGCTCGACGTAGCGCCGGAACGCCGGCTCCGGTAGATAGAGCTTGGCCCCTTTGCGACTGTGGACGTCGTGATGCAGGCGGTAAAACGAGTCAAAGTCGCCATCTTCGACCACGGTGACTCCCAGCTTCTCGGCCCGATTGATCAGACGTCGGA
>JAYVJS010000123.1:0-4638 GCA_043769075.1 Gemmatimonadota bacterium
CTTCCGTAGGCTGCCAAATATCCAACCACGGTGCTCGCCAAAGCCCCGGATCCGAACCGGGCCGGCGACAGGATATCCGCGGTCAGCCCAACCAGGAAACCGGCCACCGCCGCGACGCCCGGCCGGCTCCGAATCGCAACCAGCATCATCGCGAGCATCAGAAGATCCGGCGCTATTCGGCTCCCAATCCAGGGTCGAATGTAGAAATGCGCCGCGATCAGGATCACGATGACTAGGCCCAACCGACGCCGCCTCGCCCGTTTGTCGATGGTCATTGGTCGAGTCGGGGCTCGCGGGTCAAGTAGATCAAGACGTGGCGGATTTGCCCGGGGTTGGCAAAAGGCGTCAGCCGGTACACTCGCTCCCAGCCCATTTCTTCGCGCCGAATCCCGGCCACTCGGCCGACCGGGATACCCTTCGGATACACCCCCGTGAGCCCCGAGGTCAGCACCTGAGCGCCGGCGGGAACCGTGTCGCGGTACGGTACCCCACGGAGTTCGAGCAGCGATTCACTCGCCCCCGCCCCGGGCGTCGGGGCGACGATCCCCATCAAGCTGCCATCCTCCGTCACCACCGAGGCCGCAAAATCGGGATGGGCCCAAGTCATGGCCACCGACGATCGGGATTCCGTGCTGACGATCAGCCCGACCAACCCATCGGGCGAGACGACCGGGCTGCCGACCCGAACCCCGGCCGCGGAACCCGCCCCGAGCAGCAAGGCACGGCCTTCGGTTGGGCCGGTCTGATGGAGAACCTCTGCGGCTACAACGCCGTACTGAGTCCGCGATTTGAGCGCCAGGAGCCCCCGCAACTCGGCGTTTTCCGCCTGCAGACCCGGGAGGGTTTGGGCCGCGAGGGCGGCCGAATCGCGGGCGGCGGCGATCACTTGGAGTTCGAGACGGCTGGTCCGCCATTGTTCGGCATTGTTTTGCAACCACACGACCGGCGCAAGCGCCGTAGCCCTGACGGTGCTCGCGAACCCAAGGGCCCAAGCGGAGGGGAGTAACATGGCAGCAACAGACAACGCGAGGCATCCAACGAGAAGAACGGTATCGCTCCGGGAGAGCGACCGGCCCTGGCTCCGGCTCATGTCACCTCGTCAGCACGCTACGATACTTCTCATACTCATCGAGGATCCGCCCAGCCCCTCGGACGACACAGGTCAGGGGATCTTCGTCGACATG
The DNA here is from genome assembly GCA_043769075.1 of Gemmatimonadota bacterium. Lineage (GTDB taxonomy): Bacteria > Gemmatimonadota > Gemmatimonadetes > Gemmatimonadales > GWC2-71-9 > SHZU01. Next base: position 1,185 of record JAYVJS010000123.1, read on the forward strand.
AATCGGCAATCCGGTTTCCTGGGAGAGCAACAGATCGAGCCCCCGAATCAGCGCCCCGCCGCCGGTCATCACGATGCCGCGATCGACGATATCGCTTGCCAACTCGGGCGGGGTAATTTCAAGGGCCCGTCGCACCGCGTCGACGATCTGCTGAATCGGCTCCTGAATCGCTTCGCGCACTTCGGTCGAGTGGACCCGGACGGTCTTCGGAATTCCCGACACCAGATCCCGACCCTTGACCTCCATCTCGCGCTCGTCGCCGGAAGGATACGCCGAACCGATCTTGATCTTGATGGCTTCAGCGGTCGGCTCGCCGACCAGCAGGTTGTAGTTCTTCCGCATGAACTGGACGATGGCCTGATCGAGTTCGTCTCCGCCCGTCCGGATCGAGGTATCACAAACGATACCGGACAACGCGATCACGGCGATTTCCGTCGTACCCCCGCCGATATCGATGACCATGTTGCCGGTGGGCGTTTCCACCGGCAAACCGACGCCGATCGCCGCCGCCATCGGCTCCGCGACCATGTACACTTCCTTGGCGCCGGCGGTTTCCGCCGAATCGCGAACCGCCCGTCGCTCGACCTCAGTGATGCCTGACGGAACCGCCACGACCACCATCGGTTTCACGCGAACGAAATGCTTGTTGATGATGGTCCCCAGAAAATGGCGGAGCATCTTCTCGGTCCGCTCGAAGTCGGCGATCACGCCGTCCTTCAACGGGCGAACGGCGATGATTCCCTCGGGCGTCCTGCCTAACATCCGCTTCGCGTCGAGCCCATAGGCTTTGGGCTCGCCGGTAGCCCGGTCGATCGCTACGACGGAGGGCTCGTTCAACACGATGCCCTCACCCTTGACATAGACCAGGGTATTGGCCGTGCCCAAATCGACCGCGATTTGATTGGCGGAACGAAAGAAATCGAACTTGAATGGAAACTTCATTGGAAGCGCAAGTTAATGTTTGACAACCACTTCGACAAGCGGCTCAGGCTATCGGCCGGTACTCCCGAACCCCCCGTCACCCCGGGCTGTCGCTGGTAACGTCTCGGCCGCCTCGAATCGCACGCTTTCGACCCGGGCCACCACCAGTTGGGCGATTCTCATCCCCCGGTCGACCTGGAACGGCTCCGTCCCGAGGTTAATCAGCCCAACCTTGAGCTCGCCCCGGTAGTCGCTATCGATGGTGGCCGGGGTGTTCGGGAGGGTGACTCCATGCTTGATGGCGAGGCCCGACCGGGGTCGAATCTGAATTTCGAACCCCGGCGGGATGGCCACGGCGAAACCGGTCGGGAACAGGCGGCGTTCCATCGGCGCCAGCAGCCCGGCCTCGGCCGAGGCGATGTCAGCTCCGGCTGCCCCCTCGGTTTGGGGGGCCGGCAATGGGAGCCCCCCGCCGTTGGCGAGGCGCTGGATCTGGACGGTGACCATATCTACAGCAGGCTGTCGACCGCAACCAAGGGCAGTCCGAACGCCTCCGCCACCCCGGGGTAGACCACCTTGCCCTCGACCACGTTGAGCCCAAGTTTAAGGGCCCCGTCCTGCCGGCAGGCCTCTTTCCAGCCGAGTTTGGCGAGTCTTTGGGCGTAGCTCAAGGTCGCGTTGGTCAGGGCCAGGGTCGAGGTCCTCGAGACCCCCCCAGGCATATTCGCGACCGCGTAATGGAGCACCCCGTCGACGAAATAGATCGGATTCTCGTGGGTCGTCGGCTTGATCGTTTCGACGCATCCGCCCTGGTCGACGGCCACATCGACGATGACGGAACCAGGCTTCATCAATTTGAGGTCTTCCCGGCGGACCAACCGGGGCGCTTTGGCGCCGGCGATCAAGACAGCGCCGATCACCAAGTCGGCCCGTTGAATGGCCCCCAGGATGTTGTATCGGTTCGAATACAACGTCGTCACGTTGGGCGGCAGGACGTCGTCCAAGTACCGGAGCCGATCAAGCGACAAATCGAGAATGGTGACGTTGGCGCCCATTCCGGCGGCCATCTTGGCGGCGTTGATGCCGACAACCCCACCGCCGATGATGATCACATCAGCCGGCGCCACCCCCGGAACACCCCCGAGCAAGACGCCCCGACCGCCGTAGACCTTCTCGAGGTACTTGGCCCCCTCCTGCACCGCCATCCGGCCGGCTACTTCTGACATCGGGGTGAGGAGCGGCAGCTCACCGGTCGGGAGCTGGACCGTCTCGTAGGCGATCGCGATCGCGCCGGACTTGATGACCGCCCGGGTCAGCTCCTCGGCCGCTGCAAAGTGGAAGTAGGTATAAATGACCTGGCCCGCCCGCATCCGAGGATACTCGACCGCGATCGGCTCCTTCACCTTCATGATCATGTCGGCCTTGGCCCACACTTCGTCGGCAGTCGCGAGGATCTTCCCACCGGCTTTGATGTAGTCGTCGTCCGAGAAGCCGCTGCCCAACCCGCCGCCTTGTTCGACGAAGACCGAGTGGCCCTGATCGACGAGCAGTTCGCAACCGGCCGGAACCAACGCGATCCGATTCTCGTTGGTCTTGATTTCCTTCGGTACCCCAATCACCATGGTGTCCCCCGCCTGAAAAATGGGTCTAGGTTCACTCGCCGCCCAACTCAAGTACGGCCAGCCGGTCCGGGTCGAAAAACTCCCGCGCGAGCTGGTTGATTCCTTCTGCGTCAATCTCGTCAATGGCCGCCAGGATCTCATCCGGCTTCCGATAACGATCATCGTTCAGGACGAATCCCGCCAGTCGGTGGACCCGGCTGCCCGGATTTTCCAAGGCCAGCATCAATTGGCCCTTTAGCTGTTGCCGCCCACCGGCCAGTTCTTCGCTGGTCAGGCCGTGCTGGGCCAGCTTCTGACACTCGACCCGGATCGCCGCCACCGCCTGGGCAGCCGTGCTCGGCTGGGTCGCCACGTAGACGCCGGCGAGGCCGGCCGCCCGGTACGGCTGGTGAAACGCGGACACTGCATAGGCCAGCCCGAGATCTTCCCGAATTCGTTGAAACAGGCGGCTCGACATCCCGCCTCCGAACACGTTGGTCAGGACCGCCATCGCGTAGCGGCGGGGGTCCCGGCTGGCAAAGGTATCGGTCCCAAACACGATGTGCGACTGGGCGGTGTCTCGGGGTACCCGGCTCGAGACCGACCGGACCGCGGCTATCGGTGTTACGTGGGGTTGCGGAGGATGGAACCCGGCGCCTTCGAACCAGCCCAGCCGCATCACCTCTTCCAGGAATCGGTCGTGGTCGACGTTCCCTGCGGCAGCGATGATCAGGTTCCCAGGATAGTAGCCGGCGTCGTGAAAACTCCGAAGGTCGGCGGCGGTGAGCCGACCGACCGTTTCCGGCGTACCGAGGATCGAATAGCCGTAGGGATGATCGGGCCACAGGGTCGACGCAAACAAATCGAAGGCGAGATCATCGGGCGTATCGTCGACGCTCTTGATCTCTTCGAGCACCACGTTTCGTTCGAGA
>JAYVJS010000124.1:0-2706 GCA_043769075.1 Gemmatimonadota bacterium
TCCCGATCACGTCCCACTCGAGCAAGTAGCCGTCCCAATGACGGTCCTCGCCCACCGTGTAGGCCAACATCGCCTCGTCCGGCGCCGTCGATTGCGACCACAGCGTTTTCATCGGAGATACTCCTCGGCCAAGGCCCGATACATCCGGCGGGCGGCCGTCACTTCGGGGAGGTCGACGCACTCATCGGCGGTGTGGGATCGCCGGCTGGTACCAGGCCCGCACTTGATCGCGTCGGTGTGACGGACGAAGACCCAATCGGAACAGGTCGGACTGCCGAAGGTCGTCACCCCCGGCGTTACCCGGCGGGCCGCGGCCAAGAGCTTCGACTCCGGCGGTGTTTCGCAGGGGACCAGCCGCTCCGAGGTGACGACGACCTCACAGCCTAACGAGGCCTTCAACACGGCGCCGATCTCGGCATGCTCCCAGGACGGGGTGCTTCGAATGTCGAGGACGGCCTTGGCGGTCGGCGGCGTCACGTTGCGGCTGACGCCGGCTTCGACCATCGTGGCGGTCACCGTGGTCAGGCCAAGGACCGGATGAGCGCGCTCTTGGCACAAGTCGGGAAGCCGAACCAAATCGGCCGCCAGGCGGGTGATCGAGTTGGTAAACTCGCCGTCAGCCGCATAACCGGCATGGCGCTGATCGCCGTGGGCAATCAAGTCCACCATCATCAGGCCCCGTTGAGCGATCGCGATTTGGAGGTTGGTCGGCTCACCGACGACGGCCGCGGTAATCGGCGGCAAGGAAGCCACCGCCCGGCCCATCGAGGTGTTCTTGGTCTCCTCACCCAGTCCGAACACCACCAGCAGCGAGCCGCCGACCATCGGGTCGCGCCCCTCGGCAAAGTCGAGCGCGGCCAGCAACATCGCCGCCACCGAGGCTTTGGCGTCACCGGAGCCTCGGCCGTAAAGGCGGTCGCCTTCAATGACCGGCGTGAAGGGATCCCGGGTCCATCCCTCGCCGGGCGGCACCACGTCGAGGTGCGAAATGAAGGCCAACGTCCGCCCCGGACGGCCGGTGTCGACCGAGATCTTGACCCCGGTGTCATCGCGAACCACATCGAGACCGAAGCCCGTCGCGATGCTCTCGACCAGCCGGGCAATCGCGTCCTCCGTGCCGCTCACCGAAGGGCACGCCACCAACGCCTTCAGGAGCTCGACTTCATTCCGCAAGTTCGGCCCCGACGTAGGTCGCCTTTTCCTTCTTGCCCACGATCATCGTGCCCGCGCCCGAGCCCGTGAATACTTCCTGGAGGAGCGAGTCGGTCGCCCGCCCGTCGATGATGTGGGTCCGCTCGACCCCGCTGGTGGCGGCCCGAATACAGGCCTCGACCTTGGGCCGCATCCCGCCTGCCAAGGCACCAGCGGCCATCAGCTGCGACAAATCATCGGGATCAGCGAACGTTACCAGCGATGACGGATCGTTCCGGTCTCGTAGAACACCGGCCACGCCGGTGAGGAAGATCAGTTTCTGGGCCTTCAGGTCGACCGCGATCCGCTCGGCCACGGTATCGGCGTTCACGTTATAGACGCGGCCTTCGCGATCGCCGGCCAGCGAACAGATCACCGGAACGAACCGCTGGTCGAGCAACGTGGTCAACACCCGGCCGTCTACCGCTTGGATATCGCCGACATGTCCGTAGTCGACCTCCCGGGTGACCCCGGCATCGTCCTTGACCGTGACCGGCGGCCGCCGGGTAGCGGACAGCAAGTCGGCGTCGACGCCGCTCAAGCCGACCCCTTGAATCCCATGCCGCCGGAGCGCGCAGAGCAGGTCCAAGTTGACCGTGCCGGAAAAGACCATCTTGGCCACTTCGAGCGCGGCATCGTCCGTCACCCGCCGCCCGGCGACGATCTCCGGCTCCTGACCCAAGCGGCGACTCAACGCCGTGGCCTGCGGCCCGCCACCGTGGACGATGACAATCCGGATCCCGAGACTGTGGAGCAGGCCGAGTTGGGCGGCCACCTGGTCGAGGCCATGGACGTCGGCCACGACGTCGCCACCGACTTTGACCACGAAAACATGGTCGCGGTATGCCCGGACATAGCGGAGCGCACCCTTCAAGCCCGCCAACGGGCGGGCGACATCATGTGCCGACATCATTTCCTCCCGATCAGATCGAGCAACAATGCCCGCTGCACGTGCAACCGGTTCTCGGCTTGGTCCACCACCACCGAACAAGGGCCATCGAGGACGGCGTCGTCGATCTCGACGTTCCGCCTAACCGGGAGACAGTGCATCACGCTTCCCTTCCCGGCCTTGGTGGCCCGGAGCAGGTCGGTGGTCATCTTCCAGCTCCGGAGGCCGGCCCGGAACGTCTTTTCGGCCTCGGGTTGACCGTAGTGCTGGAGTGAGCCCCACGACTTCACGTACACGGCATCGGCGCCGACCATCGCGTCGGTCTGCGACGTTGCCAACGTCACCCGGCCCCCGGCCGCCGCCGCCTGCTGGTAGATCGTGGCCATGTCCTCGGCGTCCAGATCGAAACCGGGCGGCCGGGCAATCACCACGTCCATGCCTAACTGGGCGGCGGCAATCGCCGCGCTGGCCGGCACCGCGGTCGGCAGCGCCTTCGGGTGCCAGGCCCAACTCAGGACAAATTTCTTGCCCTTCGGCTCACCGAGTTTTTCCTTCAACGTCAAGGCATCGGCCAGGCCTTGGCAGGGATGGCGGCGGGCCGATTCGAGGTTGATGACCGACTTCTC
>JAYVJS010000125.1:0-5486 GCA_043769075.1 Gemmatimonadota bacterium
TGGCCGGTTTGCTTGGCGAAGATCCGGTTCAGACGATCGCGCATTCGGATAATCTCGCGGGCCTCGATTTCCATATCGGACGCACTGCCCCCCGTGCCACCGGCCGGTTGGTGAAGCAGAAACCGGGTGTTCGGGAGACAATAGCGGTCCTGCAACGGAACCGAGACATAGATCAGCGCGCCGGCGCTCGCCACCCACCCGGTCCCGACCACCCGAACTTTCGGGGTGATGAACTGGATCAAGTCGTGGATGTTGTCCCCCGACTCGACATGGCCACCCGGGCTATTGACGAACAGGGTAATCGGATTGGACGACTCGGCCGCGAGGGCGAGAAATTGTCCAGTCACCACTGCCGCAAGCCGCTGATTGATTTCGCCGGCGATGATGACGGTCCGGGTCCGGAATAGCCGCTCGGAGATGAGGTCGGGGCGGCGTTCAGGACTGGTGGGTTCTTCCATGGGATTCTCAAGGTTCGGGCAAAGCCGGGCGGGTCCCGGTGGATGCCGGAAGTTACCGAGGACCCCGGGTCGAGCGGCAGGGCTCGCGGGCCCCACCGAGCGAGCCTTGCGTGGCCAGCCTCGGTCCAATCAGGTTACAGACTCGTCCGCCCGTTTTCCGTCCGCAAGCCATGAGGCTCCCAATGCATCGATTCCAGCTCGCGAGTGCTCTTGCCCTTCTCCCCCTGGTCACGGCCCCCGCGGTGGCCCAGAAGTTCATCCCACAGTCAGCGCTGATCGCCATGGTCGAGACTCATAAAGCCTCGGTGCTCCGGTATATCGACGCCGCCCCTGATTCGATGCTTGGTTTCCGTCCGACCAAAGGGGTTCGAACCTTCGCCGAACAAATCGAGCATGCGGCGGGCGGCGACGCGTTCATCGCTCATTTGTCGATCACCGGGTCTGACAAAGTCCCAGTCCTCGGTGACTCGGCCGTCTACCTCCACAACAAGAAAGCGCTCAAGGCGTACGCGGTGGCGGCCATGGATCACACCATCCAGATGCTCGGCGGGGTCAGTGACGCGGCGATGGCGGAGGAAATGGTCCAGTTCGGAAAGAAGATTCCCCGCTATCGGGCGTTGATGGAATTGCTCGACCATTTCCCTTGGACGCTCGGGCAGACCGTTCCGTACCTCCGGCTGAATGGCGTCACGCCGCCCGATTACACCCCGTTCTGAGCGACGGGTAGCCTCAGTTCGCGGGTTCGTCCGCAAACCCGTATGTTAGGGCGGTGAAGCAATTCGATCCACCGATCCGAACTGCAAGCTATTGCAGCTTCGGGGGTTAGCCTCTCCCCCGATCGGAAACCGCCCTCTCAGCGGGGAAGGACCCGATGTCTGTCCGCAAGTCGTGGTGGCTGCCTCTTGGCAGCCTGGCCGGCCTCGCGCTCGGTGTCTTGGCCGGCAGTCTGGCCGTTTCGATATCGGCCGACGGTGGCGGACCGATCTTGCGCGGGGCGGACGCGCTGGTCTTGGCCTGGACCAATGCCTTCCGCCTGATCGTCCCTCCGCTTGTCGTGTCGCAGTTGTACGTCGCGATCGCTGACCGGGGCGTCGATAAGCGAGACGCGGTTCACTTAGGGATCGCGGTTCCGGCGGTGTTCGTTGCCCTCTTGGTCTTTGTCACCGTCTGTACCGTACTTGCCACCACGGTCTTGATGAGGCTGCCGTGGTTCGCGGGGCTCACCTTGGCGGGCGCGGGCCCGTTGCCCTCACCCCCAGCTCCGGCCGCGAACCCGCCGGGGAGCAACGCCTGGGTCAATGAGCTGATTCCCCCAAACCTCGTCTCCGCGGCGGCGACGGACAATATTCTCCCCTTGATGCTCTTTACCCTGGTTTTCGCCCTGGCAGCGAGGCGGCTGGCGCCCGACCTGCAAGCGACTCTGGCCCGGGGGTTCGCGGCGGTCCGGGGAGCCACCTTCGTTCTGGTCGACTGGATCATGCGGCTCACGCCGTTGGTCCTGTTGGCCCTGGGCTTTCGGTCCGCATTCGACTCGGGCTTCAAGATCGGGGAGGTGTTTGTCGCCTACGCGGTGCTTGCGTTCGCCCTCTTCGCCATTGCCACGCTTGCCCTCTACCCCGTCGCTGTCGTGGTTGGCGGCGTATCGTTAGGCAAACTCGCCCGGGCAGTGATCGGCCCCCAGGTCGTGGCGGCCGGCACCCGATCCTCGCTGGCCACCGTCCCCGCTTTGCTCGCGGCCGCCGAGCACGGTCTCGGGATCCCCGCGGCGATCGGGTCGGTCGTCATCCCCCTCGGTGGGGCGGCGCTCAAGCTGTCCCGGGCGGTCTCCTCGCCCGCCAAGCTGCTCTTCATTGCCTACGTGCTCGGGATTCCTCTTGGGCTCGAGCAGATCGTCACCTTTGCGGTCACCATCATTCTTCTCAGCCCTTCGACGCCCGGCATTCCCAACGTCATTAGCACCACTCGGAGCCTGCCGGCCTATGTTACCGCCGGCGTTCCGGCTCCCTACGTGATCCTCCTCGGAGCCACCAACGCGATTACCGACGTGGTGATGACCGTCCTCAACACCACCGGCTATCTCGTCGCGGCCGTACTCGTCAGGCGATTCGCTCCCGCCCGATGATCACGTTCTGGGGGCACGAACCCGGCCTGTTCGGGATCACTAACTATCTGGCCGACCGCGGCGCGCCGATTCGCAACCTGTTTACGATCAGGTCGTTCGGCTGGTCGGCCCGATCGATCGAGGTCGACGGCGGGGCCCATATCTTCGCCGCCTTGGACCGGTTGACTCCGGCCGGTCGGGATGCCGCGGGGGGGATCTACGACCAGTTGGCGGTCCAGCTGCCGACGGCGCCGCTCCTCAACGACCCTCGCCGGGTCCTGTTGCGGGAGGCGTTGCTCACCAGGCTTGCCGATCACGGCATCAATCGGTTCCGGGTTTGCCGGGGTGACCAGCCTGACGCGGTCGCGAACTTTCCGGTGTTCGTCCGGGAAACGTCCGGTCACTCCGGCAACCTGACCGAACTACTGGATTCGCCCCAGGCGCTCCGTCGGGCACTCCGGGCCCTCCGGGTCCGCGGTCGCCGGCCGGCCGACTTGTTGATCGTCGAGTATTGCCACACCGCCGACTCGGATGGCCTGTTCCGGAAGTACGCGGCCTTTAAGGTGGGTCCGGCGATTGTTCCGTGTCACCTTTTGGCCGGCCGGCGATGGATGATGAAGGCGGAGAGCGACACGAAGTCGCTCCAAATCGCCGAGGAGGAGTTGGCATACCTTCGTGCCAACCCCCACAGGGATTGGCTCGCGCGGGTGTTCGCCCTAGCCGGCGTCGACTACGGCCGGATCGACTACGGGGTCCAGGCAGGCGTGCCCCAAGCGTGGGAAATCAATCTCGACCCGACGATCGGACGCCAGCCGGGGCAGCCGCCCCGGCCGGTCGCCCCCGAGGTCGCCCCGATCCGGGAACAAGCTCGGCTGGCTTTCCACAGCGAGTTGCGGGCAGCCTTCAGAGCCTTGGTGCCGGCGGACCAACCGCGGTCCCTCCGAATCGAACTGGATCCAGCCCTCCTCGCCCAGGCCGCCCGCGAGGCGGCCCGGGAACGACGCCGCGAAGCCGTGGTTCGTTTCATGGTCTCCAGCTATTCCAAACTCCCACTGCGGGCCGCCTTCCAGCGTCTGTTCCCGAACCGATAGCGCGAATCTGGCGTCGGCCAAACCATCCCCGGCTCGGTTTCGATGCGGCTCAATCGGATAGATTGCTCCAATGAGACCCACCACCACCGACGCCATTTACGGGCGACCACCGCTGGGTTTGATCACCTCTGAGGAAGGGGCCGCTCAATACTCGCCATTGGTACCGGGAAGCCTCCGACTAGACCGGTGCCCGGAAGGGAGCCTCCGGAGCGCCCTTGTCTATGCCCCGCCCTCCACGCTCGAGCGGCTTTACGTCCTGGCCCTCGCGCTCCGCGCTCTGGCCGCGGATGCGCCGCTGACCGCCCTCGCACTCAAGGACAAGGGCGGCAGCCGGATCGCCGAAGAGCTTCGGGCCTTCGGCTGCGACGGGTTCAGCGAAGCCCGGAGCCATCATCGAATCGAGACCACCACTCGCCCCAAGCACCCCGTGGGGCTCGATGCCGCCATCGAGGCGGGCGGCCCCCGGCAACACCCGCCCGACGGTCCCTGGACCCAGCCCGGCATCTTCAGCTGGAACCGGGTCGACCCCGGAAGCGCCCTGTTGCTCGAACACCTGCCCCCCCAAACGGGCCGGGGGGCCGACTGGGGCTGCGGCATCGGGGTACTGGGCGCCGCGGTCCTGGCCTCGCCCGCGGTCACCGCGATCACGCTGGTCGACATTGACCGACGGGCCATCGACGCGGCCCAGCGGAACCTGGTCGACCCTCGAGCGACCTTCCTGTGGGCCGACCTTCGGACCGAGCTCGTCCCGCCAGCGTCCCTCGATTTCGTGGTGATGAATCCCCCGTTCCACCACAGCGGCCTCGAGGACCGTACCTTGGGCCAGCTCTTCATCGAGCGCGCAGCGGCCGCGTTGGCGCGGGGTGGGCAATGCTGGCTGACGGCAAACCGCCACCTGCCCTATGAAGCATCGCTCGCCAAGCTGTTCGCTCACGTCCGTTTGGTGGACGATGCCAAGGGCTACAAGATCTTCGCCGCCGAGAAATAGTGACCGCCGCCCGCCGTCTCGATCGCCTGCTCGCGAACCTTGGTTACGGCTCGCGTGCCGAGGTTGACCGCTTGGTTCGGGCCCGGCGAATTGTTCTCGACGGGGCCGCTATCGATGACCACGAGCGACGCTTGGTATTGACATCGGACCTCCCAGGCCGACTGCTGGTCGATGGAGCCCCGCTCGACCCGCTCCCTGGGTTGGTGGTCATGATGCACAAGCCACTCGGCGTCACCTGTTCCCATCGGGAGACGGGCCGGCTCGTCTATGATCTCTTGCCGAGCCGCTGGCGACGCCGAAAGCCACCGATTTCCAGCATCGGGCGGCTCGACCGGGAGACGAGTGGCCTCCTCCTGCTGACCGATGACGGTCCTCTCCTCCATCGGTTGGCGTCGCCAAAACACTTGATCCCAAAACGGTACCGAGTGACTCTTGCCCGCCCGTTGCGGGGCGATGAGGCTGCGGTGTTCGCGAGCGGAACCCTGATCCTGGACGGGGAAGACAAACCCCTACTCCCGGCCGGAATCGCTATTATTTCTCCGACCTCTGCCCAGGTCACCATCCGCGAAGGACGCTACCACCAGGTCCGGCGGATGTTCGCGGCGGTCGGCAATCATGTCGACGTGCTGCATCGGGAAGCGGTGGGCGGGCTGGCGATGTCCGACGATTTCCTCCCCGGTCACTTCCGGGTCCTTGACCCGGCGGACATCACCCGGGTGGTATCGTGAGCCACTTGGGCGGTTTTCTGCGCGCGGTTAAATGTCTCCTATCCGGATCAGCCCATGCGTTCGTTGGCCCTCTGCTTGGTTTTGGCCCTTCCAGCCCTCTCTGGCTGCGGCAGCGGGCCG
>JAYVJS010000126.1:0-17635 GCA_043769075.1 Gemmatimonadota bacterium
CCGGACGAGTTTGCTGAATCGGTACCATGCGGTGTCGGGCCGGGCCGAGACCGGAAATCCCTTGAGATAGCGGAGCAGATCATCGCCGAAGGCTTCCACGCTCGAGTACCGTCGTTCGGGTTCGAGCCGGAGCGCCTTGAGGATGACCGCGTCGAGTTCACCCGCCAGCAGACTCTTGAGCCGGTCCGTCGATCCGACGCCCATGGCCGCCGCCGCTGCCGCCGCAGGGTCAGTGCTCGGCGCCGGGAGCCGGCCCGTCGCGAGGGCGCCCAGCAGTTCGACCGGCGTCACCAGATCCTCGGCCAGAGGACTTTTCCCCGTGAGCAAACGATAGAGCACCAGCGCCAACGAGTAGATGTCAGTGGCCGTGGTGGCCCGCTCACCGCGGAGCTGTTCCGGACTGGCATATGCGGGCGTGATCGCCGAGGTGCCCTGCTGCGTCATTTCGCGGCCGTCGGCCCGGATCAGCCGGGCAATCCCGAAGTCGAGCAACTTTACGTGCCCGTCTCGGGTCACCAGGATGTTGCCGGGCTTGATGTCTCGATGGATGATCAGTTGCCGGTGGGCGTACTGGACCGCATCGAGGACTTGGCGGAACAAGTCGAGCCGGCTCCGGAGTCCGATTCGGTTGGCCTCACAATAGCGGTCGATCGGGACCCCGTCCACATATTCGAGGACGATGTAGGGCACCCCATCTTCGGTGACACCACCGTCGAGTAGAGCCGCGATGTTCGGATGCTGGAGGGCGCCGAGGATTTGTCGCTCCTGGCGAAACTGGGTCACCAGTTCGGGCACGTCGAGGCCAAGCCGGAGGGTCTTGACGGCCACCCGCTGCTCGAACTCGGGATCGGTCCGGACCGCCTCGTAGACGGTACCCATCCCGCCGCGGCCGATCTCACGGACCACCCGATAGGGACCGAGGGTCCGGCTCTGCAAGAGGGTTGAGCGGTTCGCCTCGTCGAGTGGCGACATGGCCGCGATCGCCGGCTCGTCGAGGACTCCGGCGCTGGCGTCGGCCGCGGCGAGCAGGCGTTCGACTTTGCCCCGGATCCAAGGGTCGACCTTCGCGCTGGCGAGCGCCTGGGACCGGTCGGCCGACGGCAAGTCGACCACCGTCTCGAAGACGGCTTTGATTTCAGCCCACCGTTCCTTCACCCGTCACCTCATACCGTTTCTACTACCCAAGGCGGAATCTGACCGGTCGAAAGGCTCATCCGAACCGGGCCTCGAACCGGTCCATACAATTCTACAGCACGCGAGCCGCCCGTAGCGAATTGAGAGAGCCCTGAACTCCCACTGGCTTGGCGCGGGACCTGGTTATTGTGGGGTGCCCCTCGACCAGGAATGCACCATGACTGAGATTCTCACCTCCACGTTCGTCCTTGCGGTCAACGATCTTGCGGCGTCTAGGAAGTTCTACCTGGAAAAACTCGGGTTCGCCGAGGACCTGAGCGTCGACGGCTGGGCATTCCTGAGCCGTGGCGCGTGCAAGCTACGATTGGGCGATTGCCCCGACGCGATCCCGATGTCCCGCACTCAGGATCACTCGTGGTTTGCCTATCTTCACGTCAGCGACGCCGCCGGCCTTTACCAAGAGGTCGTCAAGAATGGCGTGGAAATCTGGCACCCGCTCGCGGACCAGCCTTGGAACGTGCGCGAATTTGCCGTCGTCACACCAGACGGCCACCGGATCGTGTTCGGGGAGCGCCGGGCGAAAGACGACGGCCGCGGGACGAGGGGGACGCCGATCGACTGACCATCCGGACCGCCAACTCGGCATACTGCTCGGCCACCTGAGCCACGGTAAGGCGGCCGCTGGGTACAAACCAGGCAGCGGCAAACTCACCCATCGCCAAGATGCCCATGGAAGTGACCCGGAGGTCGAGGATGGTGAATTCCTTACCCGCGGCGCCCCGCTCCCAGGTTGACTCGGGCGTTTGTTTAACGTTCATTCAATAATGATCAAGTCTCCCTCCAACGGCAAATCGTTGGAGTTCGAGTCAGAATGGCCACCGAGCAATAGTCCCACACCCAAGGGGAGCCTCCGATGACGCCGCACAAAACCAGTTCGCTGCCAGGTCTGAAGCCGGCCGAAGGCAAATGGGCTCGGGTCTTCTCCAATCACCCGTTCGACATCACGCTGGCCCGCGCGGAGGGTGTTTATCTCTTCGATACGGCCGGCAACCGCTACCTCGACGTCTCCGGCGGCGCCTTGGCCACCAACATCGGCGGCGGCGACCGGCGGGTCCTCGACGCGATGCGAAACCAGGCCGAGAAATTCGTCTACGTCACTCCCGCCATGGCCAATGAGCCCCGGGCCGACGTCTGTGAGCGGCTCGCCCGATTGATGCCGGGCACCCTCAATACCACCTATCTGGTGTCGGGCGGATCCGAGGCGGTCGAAACCTCGATCAAACTAGCCCGGCAGTATCACATGGCCACCGGCAACCCTCGGAAGAGCAAGGTGATCGGGACCTGGGACAGTTACCACGGAATGACGTTAGGCGCTCTGTCGGTGGCCGGCGGCGTGGGGTACCGGGGCGCCTTCGATCCCATGCTGGTCGACGCCCCCCACATCCACCACTACCGCCGGCCAAGCGAACGCCCGCTCGGGATGAGCGAAGACGATTGGGGCCGGACCTGCGCCCACGAGCTCGAGGAGATGATCCATTTCGTCGGCCCCGACAACGTCTCCGCATTCATCGCTACCCCGGTCGGAGCCGGCAAGGACTACGGCTTGGTCCCACCGGCATCGTATTGGGCCGCCATCCGCGACATTTGCACCCGCTACAACGTGCTGATGATTGCCGACGAAGTGGTGACCGGATTCGGCCGGACCGGGGAATGGTTCGGGATGAATCACTTCGGTGTCGTGCCCGACATCATGGTGACGGCCAAGGGGATTTCGAGCCTGTACTTTCCCATGGGCGCGGTCACCGTCTCCGACCAGGTGAACGAGCCGTTTGCCAAGGGCGCCTATTTCATTCACGGCCATACCCACATGGGCAACCCGGTCGGGTGCGCCACCACCCTCGCCGTGCTCGACGTCCTCGAGCAAGACGGGCTGGTGGCCAACAGTGCGGCGGTTGGCGGCTACCTCCATGGCTTGCTCCGGGAACGGATCCTGCCGCATCGGTCCATCGCCGACCAACGGGGGATCGGTCTCCTCGCGATTCTTGAACTGGTGATGGACAAGGAGACAATGGAGTATCCGGCCCCGGAAGCGGAGCCCGAGCAGCTGTTCCAATCCATCGCCTACAAGAACGGCCTCTCGTTTTATATGTCGCTCTACGGCCCCCGCCGGCCCAGTGCCATGAAACGAGGAGTTCCGCTGTTCATCATGCCCGCGTTGTGTTTGACTCGCGGAGAGGCCGACGACCTGGTCGAGCGGCTCGACCGAACGGTCGGAGAGTGGGAAAGAACGATCAACGCCTGAGGGTGGTTGCCAATGACCTTTCTTGCCGCGCCAGTCCCGCGGCGCGACCTCATGCTCGCCGCTGCCGGTGCCGCCACCCTTCGATGGCGCCCATTCGGTTGGCGGACCGCCAAAGCCGACCTGATTCTCTATGACGGCGACGTCCATCTCGTCGATCGGGCCTTTCGGAGGGTCGAAGCCATCGCCATCGGTGGGGGCCGAGTCCTCGCCGCCGGCACCACGGCCGAGATCCGTCGGCTGGGCGACCGGCATACGGAGTCGGTGAATCTCCGGGGGCGCACCCTCCTGCCCGGCGTCAACGATTCCCACCTCCATGCCTTGTGGTGGGGATTCAGCCAGCCGCCGTTCAACGTCGATGTCAGCTTTCCCGTCGTCAAATCGATTGCCGACATCGTCGAGGCCGTTCGACAGGCTACGGCCGAGCGACGGCCGGGCGAGTGGATCCAGGGTCGGGGGTGGGATCAGCCCTACTTTGCCGAAGGGCGAGCCCCGACCCGACAGGACCTCGACCGGGCGGCCCCCGATCATCCCGTGGCACTGACCGAGTTCTCAGGCCACGCCGTCTGGGCGAATTCGAAAGCGCTTGCGCTGGCCGGCATCACCCGTGACACCGTGCCGCCGCCGGCCGGCGTCATCGTCAAAGACGCTGCGGGTGAACCAACGGGCGTCCTATTCGAAGGGGCCGCCGGCCTGGTTCGAAAAGTGATTCCGCCATACTCACCGGCTGATCGGGTCCGCGGCTTTGAGAACGCCACGGGTTTGATGGCGGCCAACGGGATCACCAGTTTCACCGACCCGGGAATCGACGGCGAGGTCCTGGCGCTCTACGCCGAGATGGCGGCAGCCGGACGCCTCAAAGCCCGCCTAACGGCGCTCATGGCGGTGGGCCGTTCTGCCGCCAGTGTGCGGGCGGCCCTCGACGGATTCAATCCGCTCGACGGCGCCGATCCGCGCTGGGTTCGGGTGGCGGGAGTCAAGCTCCACGCAGACGGGATTCCGACCGGCAACAAGACCGCCTGGCTCCACGAGCCCTACCAGGGCGGCGGCAACGGAGTTCTCGTCAGCGGCGAGGGCAGCGACGACCAACGGGTGGCCGAGATGGAGGAGATGGTCCGACTGGCCCACGATGCCGGCTGGCAAATCGGCACCCATGCCACCGGTGACCGAGCGATCGACACCATCATCGGCGCCTACGACAAGGCCCTCGCCCAGAAACCGGACCGCGACCGCCGCCACTATGTCATCCATGCCGATATGGTGTTGCCCGGAACGCTCCGGCGAATGGCCGCGCTCGGCATCGGCGCCAATTTCAACTCGACCATCAAGTACCTGATCGCCGACGGCCAAATGGCCAGCATCGGTCCCACCCGCGCCCCCTACGAGTGGCCCTACCGAACGGCGATCGACACCGGCGTGACCGTGGCCACCGGTTCCGATGCCCCGGTCACCGACGGCAACTGGCGCCAAGGGATCGCCACCTGTATGACCCGCAAGGGGAAACAATCAGGCACGGTCTCCGGCCCCGAACAACGAATCACGCTGAACGAGGCCATCTGGTCACACACAGTAGCCGGCGCCTGGCAGGATCACGCCGAGCCGTGGAAAGGCACCCTCGAACCCGGAATGGCCGCCGACCTTTGCGTCCTCGACGGTGGAATTACCAAGGTCGACCCCGACGCCATCGGGGCCATGCGGGTCGACCTCACGGCGGTCGATGGAAAGATCGGATACCAGCGCTAGGGCAACTCCGCTATTTTTGGGGCCCTTCCACCCCCCCGAGCCCCGAGCCCCGATTGCCGAGGACCGAACGCCGCGTGCCGAACCTCCGCTGGGGCATTCTCAGCACCGCCAACATCGGCCGGGCGGCCGTCATTCCGGCCATCCATGCGTCCAGCAACGGCAGGCTCACCGCCGTGGCCAGCCGGACCGCGGCGGCGGCCCGTGACTTCGCGGCCGCCAACGGCATCCCGGCCCACTACGGGAGTTACGACGCCCTGCTCCAGGCGAGCGACGTCGACGCCATCTACATCCCGCTCCCGAACGGGCTCCACCGGGAGTGGACCATCAAAGCCGCCGAGCGGGGCAAGCACATCCTCTGCGAAAAACCCCTGGCGCTGACCGCCGCGGAGTGTCACGAAATGGCCGCGGCCGCCCGCGCCAACGGCGTGACCCTCATGGAAGCGTTCATGTACCGCTTCCACCCCCAAATCGCCCGGGCCGAGACCTTGATCCGCGACGGCGCCGTGGGCGCCCTCAAATCGATTCGGAGTGTGTTCACGTTCCGGCTCACCAAGCCCGGGAACATCCGCCTCGACGCCGCGCTTGGCGGCGGCGCGCTGATGGACGTCGGCTGCTATTGCGTCAACGTGAGCCGGACCCTGGCCGGTCGTGAGCCCGTCGAGGTCCAAGCCTGGGCCACGTTCGGACCCACCGGCGTCGACCTCGAACTCGCCGGCAGCCTCCGGTTCGAAGACGGCCTCGTTGCCCAGTTCGACTGCGCCCTCACGATGGAGCGACGAGAGTATGTCGAGGTCGCCGGCACCGCGGGCTCGCTCGAGCTCCGGCGAGCCTTTCTCCCCGGCATCACCGATACCGACGTCGTCCAACATCGGGGTCGGGAGCCGTCGATCGAGCACCAAGTAACCGGAGACGACGAGTACCGGCTCATGGTCGAGCACTTTGCCGATTGCGCCCTTCATGGCCGCCCCGTTAGGTATCCCGCCGGCGAAGCCGCCGCGAACCTCCGTGTCATCGAGGCGCTCTACCGGTCGGCTCGCCACGGCGGGCAACCGATGACTCTCTGAATGAAAGCAGTCTGATGGCGTTGATAGGCATGCGGGAAGTCGGAATCGCCTTTGGCGGGCCGCCCATTCTCGATCGGACCAGTTTCAGCATCGACCGGGGCGAACGGGTCGCGCTCTTGGGCCGAAACGGCACCGGCAAGAGCACGTTGATGAAACTGCTTGACGGCACCGTCCGGCCTGACTCCGGCGAAGTCATTCGGCAAACCGGCCTGACCAGCGCTCGGCTCGAACAGGACATCCCGACCGACGTTGCCGGCACCGTGTTCGACGTCGCCGCCCGCGGCTTGGGCGATGCCGGCACGCTACTGGTCCGCTATCACGACGCCAGTCATCGCCTGGCGGTCAGTGGCGATGAGGCCACCCTCCGGGAACTCGACCGCCTTCACCATGCCCTCGATCAAGCCGATGCCTGGCAACTCCAGAGCCGGGTCGAGACGGTCTTGTCACACTTGGGCCTCGACCCCGAACAGCCTTTCGACACCGCCTCGGGCGGACGAAAACGACAGGCCCTGCTGGCGCGGGCATTGGTCACCCAACCCGATCTGCTCTTGCTCGACGAACCGACCAACCACTTCGACGTCGAGGCCATCGAGTGGATGGAAGACTATCTGATCAGCCGGAACACGACCCTGCTGTTCGTCACCCACGACCGGGCCTTCCTCCGGCGGGTCGCCACTCGCATCATCGAACTCGACCGGGGCCGCCTCCGCGATTGGGGTGCCGACTACGACACCTATCTCGAGCGGAAAGACGCCTCGCTCTCCACCGAACAACGGGAATGGGAGCTCTTCGACAAGAAGCTGGCGAAAGAGGAAGTCTGGATTCGCCAAGGCATCCAGGCCCGGCGAACCCGGAATGAAGGCCGGGTCCGGGCCCTGATCGACTTGCGGCGGAAGCGGGGTGCCCGCCGCGATCGGATCGGATCGGTCTCGATGCAAGTGGACGAGGCCGAGCGGTCCGGCAAACTCGTCGTCGAAACCAAAGGCGTTTCGGTGTCCCTCGGCGGACGCCCCCTCGTCAAGGACCTCACGACCACCATCGCCCGCGGTGATCGGATCGGGATCATCGGCGGGAACGGGTCCGGGAAAACCACGTTGCTCCGGCTCCTGCTTGGCGAACTGAAGCCCGACACCGGCACCATCCGGCACGGCACCAACCTCGAAATTGTCTACTTCGACCAACTCCGCGAGGCCCTCGATCCGGAGCGATCGGTTTTCGACAGCATTGCCGGAGGCGCCGACCACATCGAGATCGGTGGGAGCCGCCTCCATGTCCTCGGGTATCTCAAGAACTTTCTGTTTCCGCCCGACCGAGCCCGGACCCCCGTCAAAGCCCTCTCGGGCGGCGAACGAAACCGGCTGTTACTCGCCCGGCTCTTTACCAAATCCATGAATGTGTTGGCGCTCGACGAACCGACCAATGATCTCGACATCGAGACCCTCGATTTGCTCGAGGAAGTGCTGCTCGGTTTTTCTGGGACCCTACTCCTGGTGAGCCACGACCGCGATTTCATCGACAACGTTGTGACCAGTACCTTGGTGATGGAAGGCAACGGCCAGGTCGGCGAGTTCGTTGGGGGTTACACCGATTGGGTTCGCCAGAAGACGGCCCGAGAGGACGCCAAACCAGCGGCACCCAAGCGGGAGCCGCCCCCGCAGCCAAAACCCGCCGGGAAGAAGCGGAAACTGAGTTTCAAAGAGACCCGCGAGCTGGACGAGCTTCCCGCCAAGATCGAAAGCCTCGAGCAAGAACGGCAGGCGCTGTACACCTCACTCGCCGATCTCACCTTCCTCAAGAATGGTGCGGCCACTGCGGCGGCCAAGGCCCGGTTGGCCGCGGTGGACCGGGAACTCAACACGGCCACCGCCAGGTGGGAATTGCTGCTCTCGTTGAGCTAACCTTCATGCCGAAGGGCGGTAACCGGGGACACCCGGGCCGCCCGCCGAGCCGGCAACCAGGCCGCCAACCCTACCACCAGTCCCAATCCAAGTGGTACCGCAAGAAACGTCATCACGTCGAACCCGGCGCCGGCCAGTACCCGACCAAGCATGACCGCCACGCCTCCGGCGGCCAGCGATCCGATGCCGGCACCCCAACCCACCAATTTGAGGCCGTCCCTCGCCAGCAGGCGCACGACCGAACGACCGTCGGCGCCTAACGCCAGGCGCACCCCGACTTCCCGGGTCCGTTGCGCCACGGCGTAACTTACCGTCCCGTACAGCCCAACCACCGCAAGGACCATCGCCACGGCGGCCAACGCACTGAGCAGCATCGCGCCCAACTGAACCGGCAGCATCGTCGTTCCGATGTGCCGCTCCGTCGTGGTGACCGCCGTCGGAATCAATTCCCGGTCGAAGGCCTTGAGACTCCCGAGCGCGGCGATCGCGGTTCGATCCGCGTCGCCGGTTGTCCGCACCAAAAACCACACTGATGCCGGCCGGCCGCCACTCAACGGCGAATAGATCACCGGTCGCGGGGCCTCGGCCAAGCTCCGGATCTTCGCCGTCCGAACCAGCCCGACAACTTCGACCAGTTCGTCCTGCAGGACGTGACGGCCGATCGGGTTCTGGCCCGGCCACAGCCGCGCCGCGAGGGCCTCGTTCACTACGGCCACGCGAGCTCCCGGCCCGCCATCTTGAGCCTGAAACTCCCGGCCCTGTACAATCTCGATGCCGGCGGCCGCAAAGAAGCCCGTATCGACCGACGCGCGATCGGCCTCAAGCGAGCCGCGGTCGGCGGCCCCGTTGTCATCCGGATTCCGAACCGCCGTCGTTTGGGTGTTCATCAAGTTCAAGTGGATGTTGTCGATCACGCCAACTGCAACCACGCCGCCCAACTGCCGGAACCGGCTGGCCACGGCCCGAATCGCCGTGAGGCGTTGGTCCGGGGCGTACCGGTTGATGGGAAAGGTCACCGAGATCACCGCGGTCGGGGCCGTGCCGAAACCAGGGTCCACGTGGCGAAGCGCCTGGACACCACGAACCAGGAGCGCCGTCGTAATCAGAAGCACCAAGCACACCGACACTTGGCCCACCACCAGCGCGTTCCGAAGGCGGCTCCGGCCTCGGCCCCCGCCCCCCGTGGATTCGTCTCGGAGGGAGGCGATGAGATCTGGGGCCGTGGCCCTGAGCGCCGGAGCCAAACCGAAAACGAGACTGCTGATCAGGGCGACCACCGCCCCGAACCCGAAAACAGCGAGGTCGGGCGCTGCGTCGAGGGCGACGGGAATCGGCAGCGGAAGCTCGACGTGCGCCAATACCCTCCCGAGCCCGGCGGCCATCGCCAGCCCCCCGATCCCACCCCCAACGCCAAGGAGCAGGCTTTCCATCATCAAGGGAAGCAACACCCGGCCCCGGGTCGCGCCGATCGCGAGTTGCACCGCGATCTCCCGCCGCCGGTCGATGCCTCTGGCCAAAAGGAATCCGGCCAGATTGGCGCAAATCACCAAGAGCAGCAGGCCAACCACGCCTAACAACAACGCGGAGAGACCTCGAAGGAACCGGTCGGCATCCGGAAAGAGAATCGTGTCTTTGGTGGGGATAAGGCGGAATCCTGACCCCTCTCCACGCCAGATCCCAACCCGCTGCTGGCGGAGGTCTGCCGCCACCCGATCGGCCGCCCCTTGGGCCGTTGCCTGCGACACCCCGGGCCGAATCCGGGCCTTCCCGAACATGCCATGCATGTCGCGCGATTCGAGCACATCCGTTTCGCCGGGACTTAGCACATTGACCATCATCATCGGCGCCACCAGGTCCGGCGTCATGACCCGGACGTTACCTTGGTACCGGCGGGCCGCCACCCCGACAATGGTGTACGACCGGCCGTTAAGCCGGATCGCCCGGCCAACCACCCCGGGGTCCGATTCGAAGCTCCGCTGCCAATATCGATAGCCGAGGACAACGACTGGATGACCCCCGGGGGCCAGGTCGTCGCCGGGCCCGAGCAGACGGCCGAGGCTCGGCGGCAACCCGACAATGCCAAAGTATGATCCCGTGACCAGCTCCACCGCGACGGGAGCCGTCGCGGCGCCCTCGCCGGCTTGGGCCCTCGCATAGCGAATCCCCGCCACCGCCAATAACACATCCTTGGTGCCCCGCTCGAAGTCGCGGAGATCGGGATTGGTGAGCGGTTGGGTGCCCCCGGTCTTCTCGAACACATCGTAAACGTTCTCGACAGCAGCGATCGGCCAAGGCCGCAGCACGATCGCGTTGATCAGCGAGAACATCGACGTCATCGCGCCAATCCCGAGCGCCAGGGTAAGCATCGCCGTTGCCGCAAAGCCCGGGCTCTTGGCCAAACGGCGCACGGCAAGCCGCCCTTCGCGCGCGAGATGGGGAATCATGGAAAACCTACTTGTTGGTTGGAGGCTCGAGTCGGCCGACCGGGGGATCCGGGCCGCGTCGGCTAGCAGGGTCGTTGTTTCCTCGAGGTCACCGAACTCGGCCAGGAGCTCGCCGGCCGGGCAACCGGCGGCCAGGCCATCCTCGAAATGCGCGACCAGCTCCTCGAAGACCTCGTCACGGCGGGGCGGTTCGAGTCCGGCCGAGGCGACGACCCGGGCCACCGTGGCGGCCAGCACCGGAGGAAGCCCGCGGCTCATCGCGCGATGCTCCAGTTCGAGTTGGTCGAGATCCGGTCGCATCAGCGAGCCCGGCCTAACAGCCCCAGCTGTCCCATGGCCGCCACTAGGCGCTGCCACTGGACTCGGCGCGACTTGAGATACGCCAGGCCCTTCGCGGTTACGCCGTAGTACTTACGACGCCGGCCCGAGGCCGCAATCCGCCAAGTGCCTCGGAGCAGACCCTTGGCCTCGAGCCCGTAGAGCAGCGGATACAACGTCGACTGGCCCATCGCCAGCACGCCATCGGTCCGCCGGGCCAGCGCCTGGACCAATTCGTATCCGTACATCTCACGCTGGGACAGAAGGCGGAGCACCGTGACTGGCCCGGCTCCGCGGAGCAATTCCCGTTCGACCCGCATTGCCGTATCCTGATACTATGTCACGCATAGTATGCAACAACAACTAGTGCCGCGCAAGACGCCGCACCCGACCGTTACCGACCTCCGGCCATCGCCTCGGGCCCTCTACGTTTCGATCCCTAGCCTCCTTGAGCTAGCCTTTCGCCGCGACGGCCGCGAGCAGCTTGTGGAATGCAGCCCGGTGTCGAACAGCGTCTCCCTTGGCGATCGCGCCGACAAGGCCGATAGCGTAGGCCCGGGGGCCCTTCAGGACCACCATCATCACTGCCTCGGCCGAATAGCCGAACAGCGCTCGATCACCTAGCCCTGGCTCTGGCTCGACGGTCGGGGCAGCCTTCCTGGCCTTGAAAAACTGGATCGTGACTTTGCCGGCTGCCTCGGCCGGCGACTTGAATTCAACCACGGTGACGTAGAAATGCACCGTCTTCGCGAGATAGCCACAGGTCGTTATGACTCCGCCGCTGTCCTCGTCGGGCTCCGGCTCTTCCCGGACGGTGTCCGCGATAGCCTCGCTGAGAAACCCTTGGGCCTCGACTCTGCTGACAAGCTTGCATGGGTCGGGAATCGGCGGAACGGCGACGAATGAGAACCAAACCAGGAGGGCGGTCACGGGGCCTCGGGAGACAGAGCGTACCGAGAACACTAACCGCACTTACCCTCACGGCGAAGGCGGTAACCGGCGAGGCGTTCCCCAAGCGCCCCCTGTCAGGGAGTCGGCCGGCCCCCCATCGCTTCGATGGCCTTGAGGCGCTGCTCCGCATGGGCATTCTTGGGATCAAGCTTGAGCGAGCGCAGGTAGTTGGCCACCGCTTGCTTCCGATCGCCGACCGCTTCGAATCCTTCGGCGAGAGAGTCATAGACGTCGGCATTCGCCGGATAGAGACTGACGTTGAGACGGAAGATCTCGACTGCGTCCCGAAGACGCCCCTTTGACAAGAGCCGGTAGCCCCAATCGTTGACGTCCTCCCGCGGAAGCTCGAACCCCGGGTCTCTTCGCGTGGCCTCGGCGACAACCGGCAGGGCCTGATCGAATCCCCCGCGCTCCAGCTTGGTACGAACCGCCGCCATCGCATCCCAGCGTGACTCCCGAAGAGCCGGAATGAAGTAACCCGCCACCCGATCGATCAGCTCCTCGGGCGACGCTCCGGATAGATTGGTCAGGATGACGACGGCCAGGTCATCGTCGGGATAGACGTAGAACGCGGAGCGGCCGCCCCCGATCCCAGCCACAGCGCGGTGTTTCGGCCGGCTGATCGCGGGCCAGCCCAGCGCCCAGGTCTCCGGCGTGCCATCGGAGCGAACCCCAGGCTCCCACAGTGTGGGCAGACTGGTCTTCGCGGTGAAGAACCTGCCCTGCTGAAGCGCCACAATCCACTGGGCCACCTCCGTGGCGGTCGTATTGATCCCCGCACCGGTCCGGATAAAGGCTGGGAACTCCTCGATGACGTTGGTGAGGGTTGCGCCGGCGGCCGGGTGGGCGGCATCCCGAACAAACCGGTACGATTGCGCTTTGTTTCGAATCACATCCCGCGAATCACCAAACCCGGCTTGCCGCATCCCGGCAATCCGGAATTGCCGCTCAGTGATGAAATCGACGAACGGCCGCCCGCTCAAGGTATCGATGACCTTGCCTAACAGGAGGTAATTGGTCTGGTTGTAACTGAATCGGGCACCCGGTACGAACTCCGTCGGCCGGCCCTGGATCTTGGCCCACAACGGGTCGTCGGCGGCGTCGGCCAGCACGTTGCCGGTATTGGGATCGAGGATGTCGGGAATGCCCGAGGTATGGTTGAGCAACTGGCGAATCGTCACCGCCTGCCACTCCGCGGGCAACCCGCTTAGGTACCGCGCCACCGGCGCAGCCAAATCCACCTTCCCGGCTTCAACCAGTTGCATCACCGCGACGCCGGTGAACGCCTTGGTGCCGGAGTTGATCGAAAATACCGTCTGATCGGTAACCGGCAGGGCATATTGAACACTGGCCACCCCGTACCCGCCGTGGAAGACGACCTTGCCATGACGAACGACCGCAACTTGGAGGCCGGGAATCCGGCGTTCTTGCATCTCGCTTCGGAGAAACCGTTCGACGCCGGCGGCCTGGGCCGCCAGGTCGTGCCAGGCTGTCAACGTCAGCAATCCGAGCAACACCGCGTGCATTGGATCCGATCGATTGGGGGGATTCGCTCTATTACGTTCGGTTTGACCCGGCAGACGCTCGGACCGTTGCAACTGTCCGAAGGCGCCGGGCGCACGGCCCTCTAAACCCGTATCTTTCCAACTGAGACCAACCCTTTTGGATCCACCGCCCATGCGCCTGTCGCCGTCCCTTGCCCTACTCGCGATCACGCTACCTCTTGCCGCCCAAACGCCCAAGGCCCTCACGGCCGAGGACTATTCCAGGGCGGAAAGTACCCTCGGAGCCCGGCTCAACGCCCTGGTCTTCAAGACCACCGTCCGGCCCACCTGGCTCGATGGGCATCGGTTCTGGTATCGCAACACCACGCCGACCGGCACTGAATACGTGCTGGTCGACCCGGTCAAGAAGACCCGGGTCGTCACCGCGACCGCACCGGGTGACACGACCCTGCCCGCTCCCACCGTCGGCGTTTCACCCGACGGCAAGCTGGCCGCCTTTACCCGAGCCAACAACCTCTGGGTCCGCGACCTTGCCACCAAAATGGAGCGACAACTCACGACCGACGGCATTGCCGACTTCGGCTATGCCACCGACAACGCCGGCTGGACCAAGAGCGACCGGCCCGTGCTGTTGTGGTCGCCCGACTCGAAGCGGATCGCCACGTTCCAACACGATGCCCGCGGCACCAGCACGATGTATCTCGTCAGCACCGCCGTGGGCCAACCCAAGCTCGAGGCCTGGAAGTATCCGATGCCCGGCGACAGCGTGATCTTTCGGATCAGCCGGGTCATCATCGACGTCGAGACCGGCACCATCACGCGCCTCAAGATGCCGCCGGACGCCCACCGGTCCACCCTCTGCGACCACGTCGTATGCCGCGGCACCGAATGGGCTGACGTCGAGTGGTACCCCGATGGATCGCAGCTGGCGTTTGTCTCGACCAGCCGCGACCACAAACAGGCCAACCTCCGGGTGGCCAACCCGACCACGGGCGAAGTTCGCGACGTCCTCGAAGAGAAGGTCGCGACCCAGTTCGAATCCGGCTTTGGCAGGGTCAACTGGCGTCTCCTGCCCGCCACCAACGAGTTCATCTGGTTCTCGGAGCGGGATGACTGGGGCAATCTCTATCGGTACGATCTCGCCACCGGGCAACTCAAGACCCAGATCACCAAGGGCCCCGGTCCGGTCCTCGAACTGGTTCGGATCGACGAAAAGGCCCGGCTCCTCTACTACATCGCCACCGGTCGGGAGCCGGGTCGCGATCCGTATTACCGGCACTTCTACCGGATCGACTTTGACGGCAAGAAGCAGGAACTCTTGACGCCGGACAACGGCAACCACGACATCACCCTCTCACCCGACGGGCGGTTCTTTGTCGACACCTGGTCGACCCCGACCACCGCGCCGACGACCGTGCTTCGCGACGTGAGGGGCCGCCAAGTCCTGCCCCTTGAAACCGCCGACATTTCTCGCCTCGTGGCCGCGGGCTGGGTGCCCCCGATCCCTTTCACCGTCAAAGCCCGCGACGGAAAGGCCGATCTCTACGGCCTGATGTACCGGCCCCGGAGCTACGATTCGACCAAGAGCTACCCCGTGGTCAACTATCTCTATCCCGGGCCCCAATCCGGCAGCGTCGGGACCCGATCGTTCCAAGCCTCTCGGGCCGACAAGCAGGCCATCGCGGAGCTGGGCTTCATCGTCGTCGAGGTCGACGCCATGGGCACGCCAATGCGGTCGAAGTCTTTTCACGACGCCTACTATGGCAACATGGGCGACAACGGCCTCCCCGACCAGATCGAAATGATTAAGCAACTGGGCCGCCGCTACTCGTCGATGAACCTCGACAAAGTCGGGATTTGGGGCCATTCGGGTGGCGGCTTCGCGGCCGCCGACGGGATTCTCCGCTATCCTGATTTCTACAAGGTGGCCGTGGCCCAGGCCGGCAACCACGACAACCGCACCTACGAGGATGACTGGGGCGAACGGTATCACGGTCTCTTGATCACGAACGCCGACGGCACCACGAACTACGACAGCCAGGCCAATCAACTGCTGGCCAAGAATCTCAAGGGCAAGTTGCTGATTGCCCACGGCACCATGGACGACAACGTCCCACCCAACAACACGATGGCCTTGGCGGACGCTTTGATCAAAGCGGACAAGGACTTCGAATTGATCATGATGCCGAATCGCCGCCACGGGTTCGGCAATGAGCCCTTCATGATGCGCCGCCGTTGGGATTTCTTCGTCCGTCACTTGCTCGGCGCCGAGCCGCCGCAGGGCTACACGATCGGCGCGCCGAGGAAATTGGTTCCGTGACGGCGCCCAAGAAACTCGATCGATCGCTAATCGACGGACCGATCGGCCCGGCCGTCTGGAAGCTGGCCTGGCCTACGATGCTCCAGAACGTGATCGGCGGCCTCCAAGGCATGATCGACCACGCCATGGTCGGCCACTTTGTCGGCTACGCCGGCAACGCCGCCATTGGCGTGTCGTGGCAAATTTTTCTCGTGGTCATGGTCTTCATCAGCTCGCTCTTTACCGGCATGGGGGTCTTGGTGGCCCGGTTCATCGGCGCCGGCGACCGCACCAAGGCCAATCGTACCGTCTACCAAGCGTTTCTGACCTCGACCGTGATTTCGTTCGGGATCTTGGCACCGTTAGGGTACTTCCTGGCCCCGAGCTTGCTGGACTTCGTCCGGGCTACTCCAGCGGTCCAGGCCCAAGCCCTGCCCTACCTCCGGATCATGTTCGTCTTCAGCTTTGGGATGCTGACCTTCTTCATGCTCGGTGGGGCCCTTCGGTCCGCCGGAGACGCCAAGACGCCGCTGCAACTCGGCATCACTCTGACCATCCTCAACATCGTCTTGAATGTCATTCTGATTCGGGGCATCGGCCCGATCCCGGCCCTCGGAACCGCCGGCGCGGCTCTCGGCACGGTCATCGCTGGAGCCCTCGTGGCGTTCTTCGCCTTCTGGCGGCTGATCAGCGGCAAGTGGGTCGTCGGGTTTCCCCGCGGTGAAGGCTGGAAGCCCGACTGGTCGATCATCCGATCGCTATTCAAGGTCGGGCTGCCGACCGGGTTCCA
Organism: Gemmatimonadota bacterium; assembly: GCA_043769075.1. GTDB lineage: Bacteria > Gemmatimonadota > Gemmatimonadetes > Gemmatimonadales > GWC2-71-9 > SHZU01. The sequence continues at coordinate 16,446 of JAYVJS010000126.1, forward strand.
AGGCGTGGCGATGAACATCGGCGGAGTATTGCTCCTCCGATTCATCGGCTCGCTCGAGCAGAGCGCCGAGGCCCAGGCAGCGTATGCCGTGGGGTACAGTCAACTCTTTTCGCTGATTAGCTGGACCTCCGTCGGCCTCATGGGGGCGACCGCCGCTATCGTCGGCCAAAACATCGGTGCCCGACAGCCCGATCGGGCCGTCGAGGCCGTTCACCATGCGGCTCGGATTGGTCTTTCCGCGGCGGCGGTGGTCGCCGTCATGTTCTGGGCAATCCCGAGGACGCTCCTCGGGGCTTTCGGGATGGAGGACCCCGCCGCGGTTGCGATTGGGGTCGGCCTGCTCAGATTTCTCAGTGTCTCCGGGTTCTTCATCACGGCGGCGTTGACCTACACCGGCGGGCTCCAAGGTGCCGCCGATACCAAGAGCCCGTTCTATATCTCGGTCCTATCCCAGATCGCCATCCCCCTCGGCCTGCTGACGCTCCTCGGAATGACCCGGAAGCTCGAGCCAACCGACGTGTGGGTCGCGATCTTGATCGGCCACGCCAGCCGGTGCACGTTGTCGGTTCTCCGATTCCGCCAGGGCCGGTGGCGAAGCCTCGCCGTCGACCTCACCGCGAGGTGATTTCCATGCAACTCGTTGCCCTGTTCCTCCTCCAGACCGCCGACGTCCTGCTTAAGGGCGGGACCGTCGTCGATGGCACTGGTGCCCCGCGCTACCAGGCGGACGTTGCCATCGCCGGAGACCGGATCGTCCGGGTGGCCCCGAACATCGATCCGGCCACGGCCAAAATCGTCGTCGACGCCAAGGGCCTGATCGTGGCCCCGGGGTTCATCGACAACCACGCCCATGTCGCCCCGACGATCGCCCAGTATCCGCTCCAGGAGAACTTCGTCCGCCAAGGCATCACCACGATCCTGGCGTCCCTCCACAGCACCGATCAGCCCTGGCCGCTCGGGCCCTATATGGCCGGCCTCCGGATGGCGCCTAACGTCGGTTTCTTTGCCGGACACACTTGGATCAGAAAGCAGGTCATGGGCCTCGCCAACCGGGCTCCAACCACCGCTGAACTCGACTCGATGAAGGCCATGGTCGATCGCTCGATGGCCGAGGGAGCCTTGGGTCTTGCGACCGGGCTCTAGTATGTCCCGGCGTTCTACTCCACGACCGAGGAGGTCATTGCCCTGGC
>JAYVJS010000127.1:0-2583 GCA_043769075.1 Gemmatimonadota bacterium
GTCGCCCATCGACTGCATCAACTGGATCCGGTCGTCCGCCACGGCGAGATCGAGGCCGGTCACGTTCCGAAGATACTCCACCATCAGACCCGGGTATTCGACCTCGGCATTGAGGCCGGTGCCGACGGCGGTTCCGCCGATATTCATCGGCCGGAGCCACTGGGCGGCCTCGGCGAGCTTCAAGCCATGCCGGGCAATGGTTCGTCCGTAGGCCGTGAACTCCTGGCCGAGGCGAATCGGGGTGGCATCCTGGAGATGAGTCCGGCCCGACTTCAAGACGTGGTCGAATTGGCGGCCCTTCTCGAGGCAGGTGGCGGCCAGCCCTTCCAGAGCATCGAGTAGCTTAGGCAAGGTCGCCAGCGTGGCGAGCCGCATCGCGGTCGGAATCACGTCGTTCGTACTTTGGGCCATATTGACGTGATCGTTGGGGTGGACCGGGGCATACCCGCCCCGAGCCGCTCCCAGGATCTCATTGGCCCGATTCGCCAGCACCTCATTACAGTTCATGTTGTGCGAGGTGCCCGCGCCGGCTTGGTAGATGTCAACGACGAACTGGTCCCGATGTTGACCAGCGAGCACTTCGTCCGCCGCGGCAATGATCGCCTGGGCCAGCGCGGGGTCAAGCCTGCCGGTCCGCCGGTGGGTTTCGGCCGCCGATCGTTTGATCCAGATCACAGCGTCGACGAACGCGGGCAGCGGCTTCTGTCCCGAGATCGGGAAGTTCTCGACGGCCCGCTGCGTTTGGATCCCGTAGAGGGCCGAAGCCGGAACGTTCTTCTCACCGAGCGGGTCTGTTTCGATCCGGTGCAGCATGGGCTCAGCTTAGGACGAAGGAAGGGACACGGTGTCAGAGTTCTTGATCGATCCTGTCGCGCACGCCACGTTCGGGACCAGCCGGAGCACCAAAGCCGATTTGGTTCGCGGCGCCCACCTGTTCCTCGGCCTCAACTGCTTCGAACCCGGGCAGGAGCAACGAGTCCATCACCATGACGGGGTCGACAAATTCTATCTGATCCTGTCGGGAAAGGCGAGAATGGCGGTCGGTGCGGATCAGTTCGAGGTCGGCCCAGGCGCGTTGGTCTGGGCGCCGGCCAACCTGCCCCACGGGGTCCTGCTGGCCCTCGAGCGCACCGTCATGATGATCGGAATGTCACCCCCACCAGGTGAAACCGCCTAACAGTTTAGACCCCGACCAGGAAGGGATTGCCCTCGCGCTCCGCCTCGATCGTGGTCGGGGGGCCATGTCCGGGGTACACCACGGTGGCCTCGGGCAGGACCAGCAACTCCTCCCGAATGCTCTGGAGCAGCCGCTCGAAGCTTCCGCCCGGCAAGTCGGTGCGTCCAATCGAACCCTGAAACAAGACGTCACCGCCGAGGACAATCCCGGGGCCGACGAAGCAGACACTCCCCGGCGAGTGCCCCGGCGTGTGGCGGACCTCGAACGAAGTCCGTCCCAGGGTGACCGTGCCGCCGTGGACCAGCTCTCGGTCGGGCGGCGGCGGGGCCGCGGCGTTCAGACCGAACATTCGGGCCTGGTTCGGTAAGCCATCATAGAGCGGACGATCGAGCGGGTGCAGGTAGATTGGGGCCCCGGTCGCCTGCTTCACCGCCCCAACCCCCGAGACGTGATCGATGTGACCGTGGGTCAGCCAGATTTCACGGATCGTGATCTTGTGGCGGGCCGCGATTTCCAGAAACAGCTCCGGCTCTTCCCCAGGATCGACAATCACCCCGTCGGTCGATCCTGCCTCCGCCAAGACGTAACAGTTTTCGGCAAACTGACCGTTGAGGATCGTGACCACGCGAAGGGCGGGTGTCATTTCCGGCTGGTCAGATACTTCTCGACCGCGATGGCCGCGGTCGTGGCATCGCCGACCGCGGTGGTTACTTGCCGGGTCAGCTGGACCCGGAGGTCGCCGGCCGCAAAGAGGCCGGGAACCGAGGTCATCATACGGTCGTCGGTGATCAAATAGCCGCTCGAGTCGTGGTCGACATGTTCCTTGATGAGGCCGCTGTTGGGGGTAAAGCCGATCAAGACGAAACAGCCGGTCACAGCGAGGTCCGATGGGGCTCCGGTCACCGTGTTCATGAGATTGAGCCGCCGCAGGCCCGAAGGTTCGCCGACCATCTCGATGACCTTGGTGTTCCAGAGGACTTCGATTTTTGGATTCTTGAGGGTTCGTTCTTGCACCAGCTTCGACGCCCGAAACTCGGCCCGGCGGTGGACGATGTACACCTTCGCGGCGTACCGGGTCAGGTAGTCGGCCTCTTCGACAGCGGCGTCGCCACCCCCGATAACGGCGATGGTCTCACCCTTAAAGAAGGCCCCATCGCAGACCGCACAATAGGACACTCCCCGCCCCGCGAATTCCACCTCCCCCGGCACCTCGAGCTTCGTCGGGGTTCCGCCGGCAGTCAGAATCACTGTCGTGCTGTGGAAATCGGTCCCCGAACTGGTCGTTACCCGGAAGGTGCCATCCGGTTCCCGAAACACCCCTTCGACATTTTCGGTGAGGATCTTGGCCCCAAACTTCTCGGCGTGAGCCGCCATTTTGGCGGCCAACTCGGGTCCAAGGATCGACT
>JAYVJS010000128.1:0-5652 GCA_043769075.1 Gemmatimonadota bacterium
CTGAAGGCATTGACCCACCGCGCCGCGTCCCGGCCACAGGAGGGTGGCCATGGTCTCATTGACGATCACTTCGCTCGGCGCACTCCCCGGTACAGCACCTTCAAATCCGCGGCCCCGGACGATTCGAATCCCAGTGGCCCGGAAAAAGCTGGGGGACACCACCGACATCGTCGGTTCGTTGCCGGGAAACGACCCGGCCGAGTCCGCTCCCGAGTAAAACGAGAGAACCCCAAATCCCTGCATCGGCTCCATCCCGGACCGCGCGACCACCTCGATGCCCGGCCGGCCCACCAACCGCTCGGCCACTTCACCGGCCGCCGCCGCGACGACGGTCCGGGGCGGCGCCGCCCCTTCCTCGAAGTCAACCGTCCCAAACAGCAGTCGGCCGGCATCAAACCCGATGTCGAGCCCCTGAACCTTCCCCAAGCTGCGGATGAAGAGCCCCGCCCCAACGAGAAGCACCACCGACAACGCCGCCTGCGCCGCCACCAACCCCCGCCGCACCCCAACCAACCCCCCCCGCCGAGCCCCGAGTGCCGAGCGCCGGGTGCCGAGCACCGAGACCCGCCCGGCCGCCAGCCCCGAGATCACCGCAATGGCGGCGGTAAACCCCGCCACCCTCCAGTCGAGAGCCGGATGACGCCACTCGACCTCCGGTATGAGCAGCGCCCGGATCAGGCTGCCGCCGCCCCAGCCCGTCACCATGGCTGCGACCGAAGCCGCGAGCGCGAGGAACATGGTCTCGAGCATGGCCACTCTGGCGAGGCGCCCCTGGGACACGCCTAACGCGAGCCGGATCGAGGTTTCGTGCCGCCGGCGCAGCCCTTGGGTGAGAAGCAGGTTGGATGCGTTGGCCCAGGCGATCACCAAGATGATGAGCGCCACCCCTCCGAGCCGGGTGGCAATGATCAGCTCCAAGCCGGGTTTGCCCGGACCCTGAGCCTCGATCACCGACCCGAGAAAGACATTCATCAAGGTGTCGGGCCGCTGGCTTCCAGCCCGGTCGCGGTTGAACTGCCGGATTGCCGTGGTGGCCCGCGCTTCGACCACCCCCTCGGCGTCCCCGTTAGGCCATCGCTGGATCGTGCGGAGGGAATAGATGTCGCTCGATTGCCACCACGGGCCCTCGATCCAGCTGGGGGCCGGCATGGAGGCGAGGGGGACCCATACATCGGCGGCTTGGAGATCGAGGCCGCCAAAGGCCGGCTCCAGAACGCCAACGATCGTGTAGCGCTCCTTGCCGACGGCGATCGGACTGCCGACCACGTCCGGTGCGCCGCCGAGGGTGGTTTGCCAGAATGCGTGGCTGACCACCGCCACGGGAGCGCCTTGTCCGAGGCTGTCCTCAGCCTCGGCATAGATGCGGCCGCTGGACAGCCTGACGCCAAGGACCCGGAAGTAGTTCGCGGTGGCGTACACCATCCGGACGCGAGCCCCGCCGAAGCCGGTGCCGAGTCGGCGGCTGTAGTCGGTCGTGTAAACGGCAACCTGCCGGGCGTTACCGCTGGCTTCGGCAATGACCCGTGACATGGCGTAGGTCATGGCCTGGCTATGAAACGGTACCCCGTTGCCGGAGTTGAAATGCTCGAGCCAATAGGTCCGAACGGAGGCTGGATTGGCTACCCCAGCCGGCGGTTTGAGGTAGAGCGCGTCGAGCAGGGAGAATGCCGCGGCGTTGGCGCCGATTCCAAGTGCCAGCATCCCAATGACCAACCCGGCGATTGCCGGTGAACGGGTTGCCCCTCGCCAGGCGGCCCTGGCGTCCTGGTAGACGGTATCGACAAATCGAAGCCAGGTCATGTCGCGGGTCTCCTCTTGGATCGAGGTTCGGTTGCCGAACTGCCGCAGGGCCTTGTGGCCATCGCCCTCGTGCATCGATCCGAGCTCCAGGTGATGCCGGACCTCTTCGGTGAGGTCCTCGGCGTGACCGACCGGCCGTACCAGCGTCCTGATCCGGTGTAACACCCCGTCGAACCAGGACATCAGGCCGGCTCGGCCCGGCCCAAGACCCGGGCAATGGCAAGGAGCAGGTTGTCGAATTCGGAAATCTCGTGGCCGAGTTTTCGCCGCCCCGAGGCGGTGAGGGTGTAGTAGCGGGCCCGCCGCCCGGTCGGCGAGATCCCCCACTTGGCCGTTGCCCAGCCGGAACTGAGCAGGCGTTCGAGTGCGGGGTAGAGCGATCCTTGCTCCACCTGAAGCACCTCGTTGGACAGCTTGGCGATATGCTGGGCGATGGCGTACCCGTGGAGGGGCTCGATCGAGAGGGTGCGCAGCACCAACATGTCGAGGGTGCCCGGCAAGAGCTCTCGGCGCGGATCACGGGCGGTCATTGATAGGTCGATGGTCTACATGTCATAGGTAGATAGTCTACACCATGACTGGTGATTGGGCTAGGGGGCCATTGACTGGGCCGCGCATCCCGCCGAAACTCCGGGATGACTAAATCGATGATGGTGGGACTCGGGCTCTTCCTGGGGTCGGCGGGGCCGGTTTTGGCGCAGAGTCACCCGGTGTGGGATCCGGCCACCGCGGTGTGGGAGGCGGCGGGGAAGGGACTTGAGTCATCGGTCGTGCTCGGTAACCCAGAGAAGGCCGGGAGCTATGCGATCGCGTTTCGACTCCAGGCGGGGGCGTGGATTCCGCCTCACACCCATCCGGTGGCGAAACAAGTCACCGTGCTGGTCGGGGCGCTCTTAATGGGCTTCGGCCCCCGGCTCGACAGCACGACGGTCCATCCGGTCAAGGCCGGCCAGATCAGCATCGTGCCGCCCGTAACAGCGCACTACGAAGGAGCCAGGGTCACGACCGTCGTCGTATTCTCCGGCGACGGTCCGTTGATTACCAACTGGATCAAGCAGTAAGCAGACCTTACTTCTTGCCGAATCCGGTCACGGTCAGTTCGAGGTTGTGGGTGACCCGAATCCCGTAAACCCCGTCGGTCGAGGTCAGTTTGTCCGGCCCGATCAGGTCGGCCTTGGCGAACGACTTCACCTCAGTGCCGTTGATGACACACGAGGCCTTGTCGCCTTGAACCCGCCATCCCACTTCATTGGTCGATTCGCCGGTGGTGGCGTCGGCCTTGTGGACGGCGTCGTTGGCCACCGCTTCGACGACCGTGGTCACCTTGGCGCCATGGAACGTCTTGACCGCGAAGGTGCCGGTTCCGTACACGATGCAATAGGCCAGGGTTTCGTTGTCGGACTCGAGATCGGCGCCGCCGATAAAGATTCCGTATGAATGGGGGTGGTCGGCAGTCATCTTGTGTTCTTTGAAGGTGGCCTTGACCTCGTAGTTGCCCCTCGCGGTGTTGGCGGGATACCAGAAATTGCCGGCCGGACCTACGGAAATTCGAAACCCGCCGTCGGTTGCCGCGAACTTCGAGTCGTTGATGGTCTTGCCCTTGGAGGCTGGGCGGCGGTCGATCCGGCCCATCCAGCCGGGTACCTTGATGCCGCCATCCTTGACGCTACGGTCGGCATCCTGGGCGGCGAGGGCGGTGGTGCTGACGGCGGTCAGAACTGCAATAGTGGCAAGACGCATTGGAATTCCTTGGGAGAGGACAGACTGGATAGTCGCCGCTTGAGGCTACGATTCGCAAGGTCCGCTGCCGGCGCCGGGCTCTGAGGGCGGCGGTTTGGTAGTTTACCGCGATCAGGGCGGCGTGTATGCTTAAGGGCTCAGCGGTTTCGCGACCTTGCTCAAAGGACTTTGCGTGCTCGGCTCGTTTTTCAAGAAGCTGGCCCTTTGGTTCGACACCAGTGCCGTCCCGGTCGCGTCGACCGACGATCCCAAGACTGTCGATTGGCTCCGGGTCATTCCGTTTGTGGGCATGCATGCGGCCTGCCTTGGAGTCATCTGGGTTGGCTGGAGTCTCAACGCGGTGTTGGTTGCCGTGGTGCTCTACCTGGTTCGGATGTTCGCGATCACCGGGTTCTATCACCGGTACTTTTCTCACCGCGCTTTCAAGACGTCGAGGGTGACGCAGTTTGCCTTCGCGCTCCTCGGCGCCAGTGCTGTTCAGCGCGGCCCGTTGTGGTGGGCCGCCCACCATCGCAAGCACCACCGCCACTCCGACACCGAAGAGGACGTCCATTCGCCCCGGCACCACGGGTTTTGGTGGAGCCACATGGGGTGGATTACCTCGCCGACCAATTTCGCCACCGACCTTGAGGCGGTGCCGGATTTGGCGCGGTATCCGGAACTCAGGTTCTTGGATCGGTTTGATATCTTGGTACCGATCATCCTGGCGGTGACCCTCTTCTTGGTGGGCGGCTGGCAATGGCTGGTGTGGGGCTTCTTCATCAGCACGGTCGTCCTGTTCCACTGCACCTGCTTCATTAACTCACTCGCCCACGTTTTCGGACGACGGCGGTATCAGACCAACGACGATAGCCGCAACAGCCTGATGCTGGCGTTAGTGACCCTCGGCGAGGGGTGGCACAACAACCACCACCGTTTTCCGGGGGCGGCCCGTCAGGGGTTCTTCTGGTGGGAGGTCGATTTGACCTACTACGCGCTCCAAGTCCTCGAGCGCCTCCGGATTGTCTGGGACCTTCGCCCGGTTCCGAAGCGAGTCCTCGACGAGGCCTGAGGCTCGAGGGCCCGTCGCTCAATCAGAGCGGATGGCTTCGACGGGAGCGATCGCACTAGCTCGCCACGCGGGGATCCAACACGCGGCCAGCGCCACCGAGCCAATGGTGGCGAGGCCCACGCCGAGGGCGATTGGATCGTAGGGCGTGACCTCAAAAACCAGGGTCCGCAACAGACCGCTCAAGGCCAATGCGGCCACGAGCCCAATGGCCAGTGCCGGGGCAATCAGCCGCCCGCCTTCCCCCAGCAGCATTCGTACAACCGCGCCCCGATCGGCGCCGAGTGCGAGCCGGACTCCGATCTCGCGGGTCCGTTGTTGAATGCCGTACGCCATCACGCCGTAAACCCCAAGGCCAGCCAAGCCCAGCGCCAGCACTGAGAAGAGGGTCAACGAGGCGGTGATGAATCGGGCTCGTGCCACCGCGGCCGCCCGAAGCCCGGTCATTGTCCGCACGTTGTAGAGAGGCAGCGAAGGATCGAACTCGGCCAACGCGGCCCGGATTGGGGCGATGTTCGGCTCAGACTTGTCGCCCCGAACCACGATCACCATGCCGCCCGGAGTTCCGGTTTGGCGGTAGTCCCAATACAGGGTGGCCTGACTGACCGGCTTCTCCGGGCCATCGAGCCGGACATCACCGACCACGCCAACCACCTCGGCGTCGAGGGTGTCGCCCCACTCCATCTGAATCCGTTTTCCGACGGCCGAGCCACCGGGCCAGATTTGGCGGGCTCCCGTCTCATTGATTAGGACGGCCGGGGGGGCGCCGAGCCGGTCCGGTTCCTGGAGGAGCCGGCCCGCGACCAAGGGAATCCCCATGGTGGCGAAGTAGCCGTGGTGAACACATCGAACGTCCGCGATTGGGCGTTGCCCGGCCTCGGGGCGAGGCCGGTCCAAGGCAATGAAATCGGTGGCTTGGCCTTGGTGGCTCATCGGAATGATGCTCGAAGCCGACGCCGCGGTCACTCCGGGCATCGCCGCGACGCGGGTGAGGAGTCCTTCGAAGATCGCCGCCCGCTGCTCGGGCCTCGGATACTGCTTGTTCGGCAAACTGATCTGGGCGG
>JAYVJS010000129.1:0-16715 GCA_043769075.1 Gemmatimonadota bacterium
GTTGATCGTCACCTTCGACCCCAATGTCTGCATCCACTCTGCCGTGTGCATCAGCACCCTGCCGGCGGTGTTCGACGTGAAGGAAAAACGGTGGATTCGCCCCGAGTTGGGCTCGGCCGAGGACGTAGTCGCCGCGGTAGCCAAGTGTCCCTCGGGGGCGCTTCGGGCGGTTCGGGCCGGCCAAGTCCCGGCGGATACTGCTGCCGCGGTACCCCCGGTGGCCGTCGAAGTTAAAGTCAAGCCGAACGGGCCTCTTTTGGTGCGAGGCCCGATTCAAGTGATCAAGGAAAACGGAGAGATCGTCGACAAGGCCAGCTGCGCTCTCTGTCGCTGTGGCGCCACGGGTACGGCGCCATTTTGCGATGGCAGTCACAACCGGATCGGATTCAAGTCGCCTTCCTAGCGGGCCAACCGCGGGCCGCCGAGCAACGGGTCGACGGCCGAGCCAATCGGCGCGAATGGGGGCCTGATCAACGGCTCGACCTGCCCCCGGAGCGGACCACTTTGGCCGATCAGGCCGCCCACGAGGCCCACCGGAATTCCAGAGCCCCCACTGAATTCCGGCGCCAGAGTGTTGACCAGCAGCGCCAGTTGGGTGGCCGCTCGATTCAGAATCCCTTCCGCCCCCGAGTCGCCCTGACCGGCTGCTGCAACCACGGCCTGCGACAAGCTTGCGACTTCCCGCGGGCTGGCTAACGTGCTCCAGCCAACCAGATCGCGGAAGCCGGCAGTTCCGGTTGCCGCGAGCAAACCCTGAGTTAATGCGGTGGCGGGACCCCGACCGTCATGGGCGATTCCGACGGCCATCAGCGCTTGGCGGCCGATCCAATAGCCGCCACCCTCGTCTCCCATTTGCCAGCCATAGCCGCCCTGGCGGACTGGCTGCCCCGCAGCGGTCCGGCCCATCGCCACGCTCCCGGTGCCGGCGACCAGCACCAGGCCAACCGCACTGCCGAGCGCCTCGAACGCCAACTCAACGTCGCTTACCACCACGACCCGGTCGGCGAGCCGCTCCCACGCCATCGCCTGTCGCAGGTCCTCGGCGTCGGCTACCCGTCCGGCTCCCGCAGCTCCGATGACGATCGCGTCGGCTCGATGGAGGTTCACTTGGGCCAAGGCGCTCCGCATCAGGTCGGCCACGATCGTGGCGGTCACCAGCGCCCGACCCGGTCGAATGGCAGCACCTGGCCCCAGGATTTCGATCAGCCGTCGGCCGTTGTCCGTGACCGCCACGGTCGTCTTGGTGCCGCCGGCATCCGCCGTTACGACAACCATCGCGCCACCTTCGAACCAATCCAACCGACGACCACCGCGAGGGTGGTCCCGATCGGCACGTACCACGGCCAGGCTAGTCGGCCCACGGGGGCGAGCCAGGTGAGCCCGCCGACCGCCAGCGGTTTGGCGAAGATCACGACCAGCATGACGGCCATGGTCACCACGGCCGCGACCGCGACATTCGAGCTCCGAACGCCCTTGATGCCGGCCAGAATGTAGGTCCCGAGGAGGGCGCCATAGGTTACCGAAGCAATCGATAGGGCCAGCACGACGACCGGGGTATTGGTACCGCTCGCGAACCCGTAGAACCCGAGGGCGGCTACCATCAGACCGATGCCCCATCCGGCCGAGATCGCTCGGCCGACCTTCATCAAATGCGCCGGGTCGGTCCGGCCCGTCATCCCAGCATAGAAATCGTGGGTCACCGCTGAGGCGAGCGCGTTGATCGAACTCGAGATCGTGCTCATCGCGGCAGCCAGAATGCCGGCAATGACCAAACCCGCGATGCCGACCGGGAGCGACTCAGCAATGAAGCGAGGGAAGATCTGATCGGCCGCTAGCTCGGCCGGCGCCCGTCCGGCTGCCCAAATGGCCGATCCAGCCAGCAGAAAAAGAAGGAATTGCAGCAGCACAACGACCCCCGACCCAATCAAGGCCCGTCTGGCCTCGCGAAGCGACTTCGTGGCCAGGAGCCGTTGCACGATCAGGTGGTCGGTCCCGTGGGACGCCGCCGACAACATGGCCCCGCCGGCCAGCCCGCCGACCAAGGTGTATGTTGACGTCAGATTCAGGGAAAAATCGAAGACCCGGAGTTTCCCGGCTGCCAGCGCCTCGGTCAGCGCAGCGGCCGGCCCGCCAGCCATGTCCCACGCAATGATCAGAGCGGCAATGCCCCCCGCGACATAGATCGCCAGTTGAACGACATCGGCCCACACGACGGCTTTGAGTCCGCCAAAATACGTGTAGAGAACGGTCACCGACCCCATCACGACGATCGAGGCCGGGATCGACCAGCCGGTAACCAGGGCAAGCGGAATGGCCCCGGCGTAGATTCGGACCCCGTCTCCCAGAAACCGGGTGACCAGAAACGCGCCGGAAATCAGCCGACGGGTCCCGAGGCCGAATCGAGTTTCCAGCCGAGCGTACGCCGTTTCCTGGTGCCCGGTGAAGTAACCAGGCAGCAGCCAGTAGGCGACCCCAATTCGACCGATCAGATACCCGAGCGGCAGCTGAAGAAAAGTCAGATCGCCTCGGGCCCCAATGCCGGGAATCGAGATGACCGTCAGGGCGGACGTTTCAGTGGCGACGATCGAGAGCAGAACCGTCCAAGTCGGCAGGTCGCGGGAACCGAGGAAATAGTCGCCCGCGGTCGTCTGATTCCGGGTAACCCATAGCCCGATGCCGATGGTCGCAACGAAGTAGGCGGCGATGACGGCGAGATCAAGGGGTTGCACTGGGGGAAGTTCGCTTCAAATTGACTGGGGAACAAGACTCGGCACTTGGTATTCGGGGGAGGGGAGACGCGGCGATGGCGAATTTCGGTGCGCCCGAGGTTCCCGCTCTCAGGATCGGTCAAAGACCTTGCGACTGACCACGGCCTCGCTGCTCGGACTCCTCGGGTGCTCGGCTTCGGCCGGAGCCGGGGTCACGATGCCGGTTCGGTGCATTCCTGAGCTTCCAGGGGTAGCCTTCCAATGCGGTTCTCTGGTCGTGCCGGAGCAGCGGGACCCGAAGGGAAATCCGGTCGGCGGGCGGACGATCACGCTCCCATTTGTGATTCTGACCGCGACGAGTGCCCCACGCCAACCCGACCCGATCGTCTACCTGACGGATAGCCCAGGAATCACGGCGTTTGCGGGCCTCCTGCGGGTTGCCCAATACATGGGTGAGGGTTCCGATCGCGATGTCGTGGTGCTGGAACAGCGCGGTGCGGGATACTCGAATCCGTCACTGACCTGTCCCCCGCCGCCCGACGGCGACTCGGTGTTCGCGACGATCCAGCGGTGCCGCGATTCGTTGACCGCGAGCGGCGCGGATCTCGGCGCATATACGGTCACTGCATCGGCTGCTGACTATGCGGCGCTGATGGCCGGCCTTGGCGTGCCTCGCTTCAATGTCTACGCCAAGGGTTTCGGAGTCCGAGTCGCCGCGGCTCTGCTCGGAGACCATCCAGCGTCGATCCGGGCATCGGTGTGGGACTCACCAAGCCCGCCTAACGGCCGCCGTTGGAGGTCGCTCAATGCGCTCGCCCGGCTAATCGCGCAGTGCCGGGCTGACCCCGAGTGCGGGCGCGGCTACCCTGATCTCACGGGGCAGTTCTCGTCCGTCGTGGAGCGCCTGACCCGCGGGCCGGTGGAGGTCGGTGGGCGGCGAGTGACCGCGGACGCCTTTCTCGCGATGGTCGAAGGGGGCCTGGCCGACCAAGCCAAGCTGGCCGGAATCCCGGCTGGGCTCGACGCGGCATTCCGGGGCGATTGGGTCACGGCCGGTCGCCGGCTTCAACGCGGCGCCGACATTCCCGAAGGCGTCGAATTGGCCCGGTTGGCGGGTCCGACGGAGGTGGGGGCGCTCCAATGCTCAGACCAACCGATCGCAACCGAGGAGGGCCCGGCGGATATCTGGCCCGGTCCAGTGGTCCAACTGATCGAAGCCCGGGCTCGACTCGAGGTCCGCCGGTGTGCGCTCTGGCGGGTACCAGGGCAAGTCCGTCAGTCCAATCCGACCACCGCGGGGGCACCGCCCATCCTGGTAACGATCGGCGAGAACGATCCGGACCGCGGGCCGGCCGGCTCGGCTCCGGTGCCTCGAAACGCGATTCTCGTGACGGTGCCGGCGACCGCCCATGGGGCGTTCGACCAGCAGTGTCCGCGCGATCTCACTCGTTCGTTTTTCGCGGCGCCGGATGCCGGACTGGACCTTGCCTGCGTCCGCCGAATGTTACCGATTCGATTCGAGGTTACGGCCCAGAAAAAAGGGGCTCCGTAGAGCCCCTATGGTTGCCATCAATTGCTCCGGTCCGGTGCTAAGCCGTGAAGCTCGTCCCGCAGCCACAGCCGCCCGTGGCATTCGGATTCCCGAAGGTAAACCCGGAGCCCTGCATCGATGAGACATAGTCGATCTTGACGCCGTTCAAATACGGAAGGCTGAAGCCATCGATGAACAGCTTGATCCCGTCGGCATCGTAGATCAAGTCGTCGTCGGCCGCAGCTTCTTCGACGTTCAAGCTGTACTTGAATCCCGAGCAACCGCCTGGCAAGACGCTCACCCGCAGACCACCGGCCTCGGCGGTAACGTTCTCGGCTGCCATGAACTTGAGAACCTCTTCGGCAGCTCTCGGCGTCAATTGAATTGAGACCCCATCCAATTGGGTCGGTTCCGTCGTGCTCATAAACTCCTTCGGTAGGTCAATTCCAACTAGAAAGGTAGGAAATACCGCCGCCGGTGTCAACGCATGACGGGTTCAAGGAGCTCGACAGTACGGTCGGCAACCAACGGCCGGAGTGGTCCGAGCCGGGCGTTGTCCCTCGTCGGGTTGACTCGGTTCGTCAGCAAAACCACCACCAGGCCACGGGTTGGGTCGAGCCAGATCGACGTTCCAGTAAAGCCGGTATGCCCAAAGCTGTCAGCCGACATTCGAGTACCGGCGCTGCTTCCGGGGGACGGGGTATCCCAGCCGAGGGCCCGGCTCGAACCGGAGACCAGGTCTTGGCGCCGAGTGAATTCCTGGACCACCGCCCGACTGATATGAGGCTCCGACGGGGGTACTCCGCCTGCCCCGCCGCGCTGGCGAAGCAGCCATTCGCCAAACGTGATGAGGTCGGTCGCCGAGCTGAAAAGCCCAGCGTGGCCGGAGCGGCCGCCTAAGAACGCGGCGTTTTCGTCGTGGACCTCACCCCGAATCAGGCGCCCCCGCCAGGGATCTTGCTCGGTCGGAGCGATCCGTTTGCGCCAACTTCGGGGTGGCAGGAAACGGGTGGATTTGAGTCCGATCGGGCCGGCGACTCTCGTCTGGAACAGCTGGTCGATCGGTTGACCGAATGCCTGCTCCACGATCTGGGTCAGAGTGATTGCTCCGAGATCGGAGTAGACCATTCGGGTGCCGGGAACGGTGTCGAGTGGGGTGCTCAGGGCCAAAGAGATGGCGGCGTCTGGACTGGCAGCCTCCCGCCACAGGGGTCGGTGGGCCGGCAAGCCGCTCGAATGGGTGAGCAGGTGCCGGATTGTGACGCCGTCTTTGGACTTCCCGACGAAGGCCGGGAGGAGGTGGCTTACGGTGTCGTCGAGTTGGATCAACCCAAGGTCGACGGCCATCATCGTGAGGGTGGTGAGGGCAACCACCTTCGTCAGCGACGCGAGGTCGTAGATGGTGCCGGGTTCCGCCCGGCCGGGTTCCTCGAATCCGATTTTGCCGCTGGCGTGAATAAACCGCTTGCCACCCACCGAAATGGCGATCACCGCTCCCGGAGCGGCGCCATTCTGCACCGCCGAATCCACGACCCGGGCCAGTTCCTCCCACCGGCAGGGAGCCGCTCCGCACGCCGGAGTTGGAGCAAGCCGGGCGGTACAACCGAAAAGCGGCAGGGCTGCTGCCGCCAACGCCTTACCGAGTCGCATTGGCCGTGAATCGGATCGTGGCCGGCATCATGAGGCCGTCGCCGATATGGTAGATCGGCGGGAGGTCGATCGGCAGCCGTCCGGTGATTGGCGCACCCGACAAGGCATTGGCCACCGCGGCCTCGGTCGTCGGGCTCGCCGTCCAGGCCAACAGGTATCCCCCCGGGCCCGGCGCCTGGCTCAGGAGGTAAGGCGAGCCGAACGACACCATGACGGTCGATTGAGTTCGGCTGGTGGACTCGATGATTTCGCCTAACGCGGCCGGCATGGCGATGGTGCCGGCGCCTGAAGCGACCCGAACGGCAACCGAGAACACCGCTGATTCGGCTCGGGCCAGTACCGCGCGGGCCGAGTCGTAACTCGCCGGTCCACTGGTGGGGTAGAGCCGGAAGCTCAACACTCGGTGCGCCCGCCGGGTCAACAACCGAGGCAAGGCCGTTTCCCAGCTGGGATCACCGTAGGTGACCAGGGCCACGTCACCGTTGGTTTCCCGAATCTTGGCGACCGCGTCCCCACTGTCCCGCACCAAGACCAATGACCGTGCCGTAATCGCCCGTGCCGTATCCATGAAACTTCTTTGCGCCACGATCGATCCCACCCGATCGAGTGACACCGTTCGGCGCCGAAAGAGACCCAGATGTTCCTTGATCGTAAGAACCTTGAGGACCGACTCGGTCAACCGTCGTCGTGAGATCCGTCCCGATTCCACCGCCGCTGTCATCGCGTCGATCGCGTCTCGGGGGTTTGCCGGCATTAACAAGAGGTCGGTGCCGGCCTCGAAAGCCCGGACGGTCGCTTCGCCGCCACCGTACGCGGCGACCAAGGCCCCCATGTCGAGGGCATCGGTGACGGTGAGACCTCGGAACCCAAGCGAGTCGCGGAGGATCCCGGTGAGCACCGAGCGGGCCAGCGTCGCAGGACGAGTGGAATCGCCGTCGAAACCTGGGAAAGCCAGATGGGCCGACATGATCGCGTCGACGCCGGCGCGGATGGCGGCCCGGAATGGTACCAGCTCGACTGAGGCGAGCCGGTTCCAGTCGGCCCGGATCACTGGAAGGGCAATATGGGAATCGACGTCGGTGTCGCCGTGCCCGGGGAAATGTTTGGCCGTCGCCAACATCCCGGTGGACTTGGTGCCCCGAATCGCGGCGGCCACCAGCCGGCCGACCGTTTCGGGATGGCCGCCGAACGAACGGGTGTTGATGATTGGGTTGGCTGGATTGTTGTTGATATCCGCCACCGGCGCGAAGTTGAGATGGACCCCGAGGGCTCGGCCCTCAAGCCCGGTAATCCGTCCCATTTCGTAGGCATCCTGCTCCCGCCCAGTGGCCCCTATGCCCATATTGGTAGGGAAGGGAGTGGCGCCCGGGAATCGAAAGGCCGCCCCCCCTTCGAGGTCGGAGGCGATCAGCAGCGGCAGCGCGGACCGGCCCTGGAGAAAGTTGAGTTTCGCCGCCACGTCGCCCGGGGCCCCGATCGAGATGATGATTCCGCCCACGTGCAGTGAGTCGATCCAGGCCCGGGCCTGGGCAAGACCGTTGGCATCGAAACCGACATAGTCGCCAAGCAGCCACGGCATCACCAGCTGGGCCACTTGGTCTCGAATGGTCAAACGTTTCAAACGGGCCCGGGCGGTGGCCGTTGGCTTGAACTGCGCCGCCATCGGCCCAGTGACGGCCAACAGTCCGACCACACTCAAGGTGATGCGACGTAGATGACGAGTCACTGGAATATCGCTGCCCTTCTTGTGGGGCTCGTCGGGGCCGCCCCGTCAGGCCGTCCCCCGGTCCGCCCGGGTCTCGAGGTGTTGCTCACAGACAGCATCCGCCTGGTCACTGGCCGGCGAGTCGGGTTGGTGACCAACCACGCTGGGATCGATCGGGCCGGGGTGCATGCCGTGGACCGCCTTCGGCAGCGCGGTATCAACCTGACGGCAATTTTTAGCCCCGAGCATGGCTTCCGGGGCTCGGCGGACGCCGGAGAGTCCGTGGCCTCGTCCGTCGACTCGGCCACCGGCCTACCAATCTATAGCCTGTATGGGCGAACCTCTCAACCCACGCCGGACATGCTCGCGGACCTCGATGTGCTGCTCATCGACCTGCCTGACGTCGGGGCCCGTTACTACACCTACATCTCGACGACCATCGCGGTGATGCGGGCGGCGGCTGCCCTCGGGAAGGCCGTGGTGATTCTCGACCGGCCGAACCCGATCGGAGGTCGGGTCCAGGGTGCGGTGCTCGAGCCGGCCTTCCGCTCGTTCGTGGGGAGCCTTGAGGTGCCGATGCGCCCCGGGCTGACGTTAGGCGAACAGGCCCGGTTGGCCAACGCGGACCTTGGCATCGGCGCGAATCTCACGGTGGTCGAGGCCGCTGGATGGCGGCGCCGCGACGATGCGATCACCACCGGTCTGCCGTTCGTCAGTCCGAGCCCGAGTCTCCAGACGCTGGAAAGCCTGTTCCACTACCCAGGAACCTGCTTGTTCGAAGGCACCGCGCTTTCCGTCGGCCGCGGCACCGACGCTGGATTCCAGCAGATCGGCGCGCCTTGGCTCGACACCGCCGCGGTGTTGGCCCGGGCTCGTCGGGCCCGCCTCCCTGGGGTCCGATTCGAGTCCACCACCTTCACCCCCCGTCGCCCCGGAGATGGAAAGCACCCGGATCTGTTGGTTCGGGGGATTCGCTTGATCATGACCGATCGGCATAGCTACGATCCGATTCGGACCGCCCTCGTGCTCCTTGGGGCCGTAGTGGCCGAGCACCCCGAGCAAATTGGTTTCATGGCGGCATCGTTCGATCGGCTGGCCGGCAGTTCCACCCTCCGGACCGATCTCCTTGCCCGGCGATCGGTGGCAGCGATCATGGCGAGTTGGGAGCCAGCGGTGGCCCGGTTTCGGCGGAGGAGCCGGTCCTTCCTTCTCTACCGCTAGGTCGGGTTCGGAGGTCGCTCCCAATCGGGGGTCGAATTGCGGTTCGGGGGCGGAGCCGTTATCCTTGCGCCTCGGTAAGTCGTTGTAAAAATTAGGCCTTACGTCCCACGACAGGGTGCACCGGGCCTCGTGAAACTGGTCACAAAATCGCTGGAAAGAGCTTACATGGGGCTCACGGAACCGGTTGTCACTTGGCTCCTTAAGCACCAGGTTCGACCCAACACGCTGACGACGCTGGGGGCGCTGGTGGTGGCGGTTTCAGCGGTCGCTTTTGGCGTGGGGTGGATCCGGACCGGAGGGGCCCTCCTGCTCTTTTCCGGCGTCGTGGATACCTTCGACGGTCAGGTGGCCCGCCGCGGGGGCTTAGTGTCGAAATTCGGCGCTTTCTATGATTCGACGCTCGATCGGGTCGGTGATGGGGCCACGTTCATTGGGATTGCGGCCTACCTGCTCCAGGCGCCCGGCGTGGTCTACCGGATCGAAACCGCCGTCGTCGGTATGATTGCGATCCTCAGTTCCCTGTTGGTGTCGTACGCCCGCGCCCGCGCGGAGGGCCTTGGCCTCGATTGCAAAGTTGGGATTGTCCAGCGAGCCGAGCGGATGATCATGATTGGCGTGCCGTCGCTGATCGTCGGGGCGGGGCCGAACGGCATCGTATTGCAGGTCCTGACGATCCTGCTCGCTGTCTTGTCGACGATCACTGTGGTGCAGCGTTTCGTCTACGTGTACCGGGTCACGGAGGGATCTCCGGACCCGAAGTAAACCGTGAAAGGATACTTCAGTGGCTCAGACAACTCCCCGCCCAATCGCGCCCGCCGAGGGCAAACTCGGCGTGCTTGTCGTTGGTCTCGGCGCCGTGGCCTCCACCTTCATCGCTGGAATCGAAAATGTCCGCCGGGGGCGAGCCCAACCGACTGGTGCGTTGACGCAGTTGGCGACGATTCGGCTCGGAAAGCGGACTGATAAGCGAGCGCCGCTTATCAAGGATTTCGTGCCGCTCGCCAAGCTTGAGGATCTGGTTTTCGGGGCTTGGGATCCGGTCCCCGACGATTGCTATCAGTCCTGTCTCCACTGCGGTGTGCTCGACAAGCATGAGCATGTCGAGCCGATCGCTGATTTCCTCAAGACGATCAAGCCGATGCCCGCGGCGTTCGATCAGTACTACGTCAAACGGCTCCAGGGTACCAACGTCAAAACCGGCACGAAACGCCAGCAGGCCGACGCGCTTCGGAAAGACATCCGGGATTTCAAAGCCACCCATGGGGTCGCGCGGATGGTCATGGTCTGGTGTGCGTCGACCGAAATCTTCATCGTGCCGGGCCCCCAGCACCAAACGATCGAGGCCTTCGAAAGGGCCCTCGACGCCAACGATCCGGTCATTGCCCCGTCGATGTTGTACGGCTATGCGGCCCTGATGGAGGGGGTTCCGTTCGCGAATGGCGCGCCCAACTTGACCTGCGATTTTCCGGCGATCGAACAACTCGCCCGCCAAAAGAAGGTGGCGATCGGCGGGAAGGACTTCAAGACCGGCCAAACGATGCTCAAGACGGTCCTCGCCCCGATGTTCAAGGCCCGGATGCTTGGGGTGGCGGGGTGGTATTCAACCAATATCCTTGGCAACCGCGACGGCGAGATCCTCGACGACCCCGAGAGCTTCAAGACCAAAGAAGAATCGAAGCTTGGCGTGTTGGAGCACATTCTCCAACCGGAGATGTATCCGCAGCTCTACGGCAAACTCTACCACAAGGTTCGGATCAACTACTACCCACCCCGGGGAGACAACAAAGAAGGCTGGGACAACATCGACATCTTCGGATGGCTCGGCTATCCGATGCAAATCAAAGTCGACTTTCTCTGCCGGGACTCGATTCTGGCGGCGCCGCTCGTCCTCGATCTGGCCCTGTTCTTCGACCTCGCCCAGCGGGCCCAGATGAGCGGCGTCCAGGAATGGCTCTCCTTCTACTTCAAGAGTCCGCAGGTCGCCCCCGGCCTCTATCCTGAACATGATTTGTTTATTCAGCAAACCAAGCTCAAAAACACCCTCCGCTTTCTGATGGGCGAAGATCAGATCACCCACCTGGGTGTTGAGTACTACGATTACGGCAAGGGTGATGCGTGAAATACTTTCACCGAACCTCCGTGGCGCCCGATCGGGTCGTCGCGAACGCCGGATCTTTTTTTGGGGCCCGGATGAGCCCAACCGCCGAAGGCGGCCGGAGCCGGCGGTTCTCCAGTCCGCTCGGCCAACTGGGCGTGACCGTGCAGGCCGAAGGCGGGCACTACACCTTGGTGACGGTCGAAACCAATCAGCCCGGAGAGAGTGAAATCGACAAGCTGGCCAAGCGATTCCTCTCCACGATCCATACGCTGGCGGATGATCGACACGTTCTGCGCGGGGCCTATTAGCCCTCGTGTCGGACATCCCCGCCGGCCTGACCCGTTCCCAGTTGCACGAGCTCTACTACTGGATGCGGCTGACCCGGTCGCTGGAAGAGCGCCTGGTGTCGCTCTACCGGCAGTCGAAGGTGGTCGGCGGGGTCTTCCGGTCGCTAGGGCAGGAGGCCGACTCGGTCGGCAGCGCCTTCGCGCTCGATCGGAGCCGGGGCGACATCCTGTCGCCGCTGATCCGGAACCTTGGTTCCATTCTGGTTCAGGGGGCCACACCCGTCGAGGTGCTGCGTCAGTATATGGCGAAGGCGACCGGCCCGACCCGCGGTCGCGAACTGAACATTCACTTCAACGACCTCAAACGAGGGTTCCTTGGCCAAGTCTCCCACTTGGGCGACATGGTGCCCGTGATGTGCGGCGTGACGCTTTCGTTCAAGATCCGCCGAGAGCCCCGGGTCGGGATGGTCTACATCGGCGATGGGGCGATGAGCACCGGAGCCTTCCATGAGGGGATCAACTTCGCGGCGGTCCAACGGCTTCCGCTCGTGGTCATCTGCGAAAACAACGGCTATGCGTACTCCACGCCGACCCGCCACCAAACCGCAGTGCAGTTCTTGGTTGAAAAGGCCGCTGGCTACGGCGTCGCCGGTGAGCAAGTGGACGGCAACGACGTATTGGCGGTGTACGAGGCAACCCGCCGAGCGGTTGATCGGGCCCGAAGTGGCGGCGGGGTGACCATGGTCGAGGTCATCACGTTCCGCCGCAACGGCCATGCGGAACACGACAATCAGTCGTACGTGCCGCCGGAAGAAATCGAGGCCTGGGAGGCCCGCGACCCGATCGATCGGTATGTCCGCCGGCTGTCGGAGCAAGGATGGGCGTCGCCCACTGAACTGATGGCGCTCGATCAGCGAGTCGGCGCGGAAATCGACAACGCGGTCGTGCTCTGCGAGGACGAGCCGAGCCCGGATCCGGCGTCGGCCTTGCTCGGCGTCCTCGCCTCGGAGCCGGCGGCGCAACCTGAGTGGTACCGGAGGTTGTGAGTGCCCGTCGTTACCTATCTTGACGCCATCCACGACGGGCTCCGGGAGGAGATGGAGCGCGACGACCGGGTCTTCATGATCGGCGAGGACATCGGCAAGTTCGGCGGCGCCTTTAAGGTGACCGACGGGCTCCAGCAGCAGTTTGGGGCGGACCGGGTCATCGATGCCCCGATTTCCGAAACCGCCATCGTCGGCGCCGCTGCGGGGGCGGCCCACATGGGCCTCCGGCCGGTCTGCGAAATGCAGTTCATCGATTTCTTGTCCTGTGCCTATTCGATCATCACCAACTACGTCGCGACGGCTCGTTACCGGGCCGACCTCAAGACGCCGATCGTGATCCGCGGACCGTCCGGAGGGTACGTGCGGGGCGGCCCCTTCCATTCTCAGAATCCGGAAGCCGCCTACCTGCATACCCCGGGGCTCAAGATCGTGGCGCCGGCCACTGTTCGGGATGCCAAAGGGCTCATCAAGTCGGCCATTCGGGACGATGATCCAGTATTGTACTTCGAGCACAAGTACTTGTACCGGAGGCTCAAGGCGGAGCTTCCGGACGGCGAGGAGATCCTCACGCCGATCGGCGTGGCCCGGATCGCAAGGGAAGGGAAGGATCTGACCATCGTGACCTATTCGGCTATGGTTCACAAGGCGCTCGAGGCGGCCGAGCGGTTGAGTCATGATGGGGTGTCGGTCGAGGTGCTCGATCTGCGGACCTTACTGCCAATCGACGATGCGGCGATCGTGGCCAGCGTGAAGAAGACGAACCGGGTCCTGATCGTCCACGAGGATACCCGGACGGGCGGGTTGGCGGGAGAGATTACGGCTCGAATCAACGAGCAATGTTTTGAATGGCTGGACGCGCCGGTCCGGCGGGTCTGCGCGCACGACGTGCCGCTACCTTTCGCTCCGGCGCTCGAGGATTTTGTGCTGCCCCAGACCGACGATATCGTCGCGGCAGCCCGGTGGATGGTTCGGTACTAGGAGACGATACACATGGCGCGGATTGATGTGCTCATGCCCCAAATGGGCGAGTCGATTACCGAGGGCACGCTCTCGAAATGGCTCAAGAAGCTCGGTGACCCCGTCAAGCGGGACGAGCCGATGTTCGAAATTTCGACCGACAAGGTCGACGCGGAGATTCCGGCGCCGAACGCTGGTATTCTCGTGGAAATCTTGGTCAACGAAGGCCAGACCGTTCCGATTCAGACCCTGGTGGCGAGGATCGAGACCGAGGTCGGAGCCGCCGGGGCGGCCGCCGTGCCCCCGGCCGCGGCGACGCCGGCTCCTCCGGCCGCGCCCGCAGCTGTGGCCGGCCCGCCAACCCCGAAGCCGACGCCAGCCGCCGCCTCGCTGTCCCCGGCCCTCGCGGCCACCGACGAATCGATGGAGGAGCGGCTCCGCCGGAAGTCCACCCCGGTCGTTCGCAAGATGGTGGCCGAGCACGGTCTCGACTTGACGGTGATTGCCGGGAGCGGATTGGCCGGTCGGGTCACGAAGAATGACGTCCTGACCTACCTCGAACAGGGCCCCGTCGTCCGGGGGGCCCCCGCCGCCGCGCCGGTGGCGGCACCCCCGGTCGGTGTTGCCGCGGGCGTGCATGTGATCCCCGGCCCGGTGGTCGAGCCGTGGGAGGGTGACCGGGTCGAGCCGTGGTCGCGAATCCGAAAGTTGACGGCCGATCACATGATCATGTCGCGGCGAGTCTCGCCCCATGTGAGCAGCTTGATCGAGGTCGACTACACCAGGGTCGCGGCCATTCGCGCCAAGCGCAAAACCGAGTTCACCGACCGGGGAGTCAACCTCACCTTTCTGGCGTTCATTGCCAAGGCGGTCGCGGAATGTCTCCGGAAACATCCGGTGGTCAACTCCGCGGTCATGGGCGAGTCGACGATCCTTCGCCGGGAAGTCAATCTCGGGATCGCTGTGGCGCTTGATTGGGGCCTCATCGTTCCGGTGGTCCGACGGGCCGATGAACTCAATCTGTTTGGTTTGGCCCGGGCAATCGGTGACCTCGCGGACCGGGCTCGGACCAAGAAGCTCTCCCCCGACGAAGTGCAAAAAGGCACCTTCACGATCACCAACCCGGGCGGGTTTGGGACGATCGTTGGCCTTCCAATCATCAACCAACCCCAGTCGGCCATCTTGGCCGTCGGGGCCATTGAGAAGCAGCCCGCCGTGGTGACCGCGCCCGACGGAACCGATGCCATCGGGATCCGGACCAAAGGCTTTTTGGCCATGTCGTTCGATCATCGGGTGGTCGACGGCGCCAACGCCGATCGCTTCCTGGCCGACCTCAAGAAAGCGCTCTACGAGTTCCCCGACAACGCCTAACTGCTCGGAGCTGCAACGATGGCAAGACAGATCGTGATTGCCGGTGCGCCATGGGCCGTGAGCTCCACCGGTCGGCAGACCCAATACTCGAAGGATGAGTTCGCGGTCTGCTTTAGCCGGGTCGGGTCCGAGGAGCGCCGGGTGGCCCGCTATTCACCGTCGGGGACCAAGGCCCTGGAGTCGTCCTTGGCGGAGTTGACCGACGCGCAACTCGCCGACCTATGGGCCCGGTCACAGCCGTCCTGGACCTCGGCAGAACTTGGATACGCCCGCTGACCGGCACCGCCGACCTCCACCTCCACAGCACGGCGTCCGACGGCACATTGCCGCCGGCCGCGGTGGTCCGGCTGGCGGCAGCGGCCGGCCTCGCGGCGATGGCCCTGACCGATCACGATACCGTTGCCGGCGTGGCCGAGGCGCGGGCCGCGGGGGTGACCCTGGGGATCAAGGTCCTGACCGGATGCGAGTTTTCGGTCAAAGTCGAGTGGGGTGAGATGCACCTCCTTGGGTATCTCCTGCCGGACCAGGACCCCGAGTTGTTAGGCACGTTGAACCGAATGCGGGCCGGGCGAGCCGATCGAGGGGTCGCGATGGTCGAGGCGATTCGAAAAATTGGGTTCCCGATTGAGGTGGTTGAAGTCGAGCGGGCCGCGGCTGGCGCTCCGATCGGGCGCCCCCATGTCGCCCGGGTGCTGATCGAAAAGAAGATTGTCCGGAATTTCGATGAGGCCTTTGAGCGATTCCTGGGGCAGGGCCGGCCCGCCTACGTGCCGAAAGTGTTGCCCGAGTTGGCGGAGATCACGGGGCTGATTCGCCGGGTCGGTGGCGTCTCGTCGGCGGCCCATTTGCGCGAACGCGGAAGCCAGGCCCAGCTCGCGGCGTTCAAAGATCAGGGGCTCGATGCTGTGGAAGTTCGTCATCCGAGTCAAAGCGGCCCCGTCCGCGCGAAGCTCGAAGCGGCCGCCGGCGTCCTCGGCCTCCTCAAAACGGGCGGGAGCGATTGCCACGGGGAAGCGGCCGTCAGCCCGTCGCACAGCGTGGTCGGCGGGGAGCGAGTCCCCCTGGAATGGGTTCTGGCCATGGAGCGGCTCGCCGCCGAACGGCGGTCGCCAGCTTCGACCGAATGACAGCCCCGATGGACCCGCGATACGATGAACCGGCCCTGACCGCGTTTCGAGATATCGTGGTGATTGGCGGCGGATGTTACGGGTCGTTTTACGCCGGCCAACTCGCGGAAGCCCGAGCCCGGGGCAAAATCGCGTTCCGACAGGTAGTGCTGGTGGACCGGAACCTGGCCTGTCAGGCGGTAACCGAGCAGCGGCTGACGGCCGGGTTCTCACTGGCGGTGGACGACTGGGACGGATTCCTCGATGAGTTCCTGAACCGGGAACCGCCTGGCCCTGGGGCACCGGACGACGCCATCGTTCCCTCGCCCCTGATGCCCCATCTGATGGCCCATTGGCTCGGTCGAGTTGCCCAGCGCCGTTGGCCGGGGCGGGTGGCCCGCGCAGTATCGGTGGACCGGCCACTCGGTACCCCGTACGACGTTCTCGGCCCCGACGGAACTCGCTACGTCTCGTTTGCCGACTGGCTCTGTCCGACTCACTGCATTGAACCGCATATCTGCCCAGTGACGCGCGGGCCCCGGACCTGGGAAATGAAAGACGCCTTGGCCCGGTACGTCGCCGAACTTGACCGGGAGCAACCGACTGCGGGGCCGGCCCTCTTCGTCACCCGGCACCGGGCGTTCGGGGTCGGCATGTTCGACCTGGCGGAGGTCCGGTCGGCGCGAGACCAGCTGACCGAAGCCGTCGAACGAGGGGCGGTCCTCGTCGTGGCGACGATCTCGTCCTGTCATGGGGCGGTTGGAATGCTTCGAGTTGCCGAAACCCCGGCCTGAGTGACACGGGGCCCTGAGTGCCGGACCGGACGTTGGAGGCCTTATATTTGGAGGCTGCCAAACGACCGCGACGGTCGCGTCGGCGGCCCTCTTTGGCAAGGTCCATGAAGAAACATGACGTAGTCATCATCGGGGCGGGCCCAGCGGGGATGTGTGCTGGGATGTACGCCGGACGCGGGATGCTGGATGCCGTGGTGTTGGAGCGCGGTATTCCGGGTGGGGAATTGCTCAACACCGAGAA
>JAYVJS010000130.1:0-2805 GCA_043769075.1 Gemmatimonadota bacterium
GAGGACCACATCCGGAGCCGGATCGGGCAGGTGCACTACCTTGGCCAGCGGCTCATCGAGGCCGGCGTGCCGGTGGTCCGTCCGCTTGGCGGTCACGCCGTCTTCCTCGACGCGGCGGCAATCTTGTCCCACCTACCGCGCGAGCAGTTCCCGGCGCAGGCCCTCGCGGCCGCACTCTATCTCGAGTCGGGGGTGCGGGCGATGGAGCGGGGTGCGGTGTCGGCGGGCCGCGATCCGAGCACCGGCGAGAATCGGTATCCGGCGCTTGAGTTGGTCCGTCTCACGATTCCGCGGCGGGTGTACACCCAGGCTCATATGGACGTGGTGACCGAGAGCGTGGTCGAGGTCTTCGAACATCGAGACCGGGTCCCCGGGCTTCGCTTCACCTATGAGCCGAAGCTGTTGCGGTTCTTCCAGGCCCGGTTTGAGCTCGAGCCTCTGCGCTAGCAGGTGAGGGCGGGTCGCGAGTACTTTGTCGGGGGGCAACGAGCTCCTACGGACCCGGGCACCGAGGACGACATGATGAGATTGGTGGCGTGCGGAATTGCGGTGACCGTCGGGCTCGTGGGTGGGGCAAACGGCCTCAGCGGGCAAAGCGGTTATCGATGGAAGGCGCACGACCCCGATCGCCCCAAGCCTCGTCAGATCGAGGCGGGTCGTCAGGCCGGCGGCCCACCGAGCGATGCAGTCGTCCTGTTCGACGGGACCGACCTCCGGGGCTGGATGTCCCGGGACGGGTCAGCGCCACAATGGGCGGTGCGGGATGGCTATATGGAGACGGTACCCGGAGCCGGTCCGATCCGAACCGCCCAGGGTTTTGGGGACGCCCAGCTCCATGTCGAGTGGGCCACGCCGGTCGCTGCGGTTGGCAGCGGGCAGAACCGCGGCAATAGCGGCGTCTACCTGATGGGGAAGTACGAAGTGCAGGTCCTTGATTCCTATCGGAACGTGACCTATGCCGACGGTCAGGCGGCCGCGCTCTACGGCCAGCATCCGCCCTTGGTCAACGTGTCGCGCGGACCCGGGGAGTGGCAGGCGTACGACATCGTGTTCCGCCGGCCTCGGATCTTGCCTAACGGCCAGGTGCGAACGCCGGCCCGGATGACGGTGTTCCACAACGGCGTCGTGGTCCAAGACGCCGCCGAGCTTTGGGGTCCGACTGACTGGCTTGAGCACGGATCATATGTCCAACACGACGCCGCGTTGCCCCTGACCCTCCAAGATCACGAGCACCCGGTTCGATACCGCAACATCTGGATCCGCCCGCTCCCGGACCTGCCGGCTGACGAGCTGGGCTTGGCGCGCAGCAAGCCATCCTCAGTGGTGCCGATTCGGGTTCTCGATCGTTACGTCGGGAGTTACGGGTCGGGCGGCGAGGTGGCGGCGGCGGTGGTTCGAACCGGCGCCCAGCTGGTGCTCAAGATGTTTGAGCGGTCGTTCGTGCTGGTACCCGAAACCGCGACCCGGTTCCTGTTGCCCAGAACAGCGGGCACCGTGGATTTTGCCGAGTCTGGTGGCGGGGTCCGGATCAAGGTCAGCGTGGCCGAAACGGTGGTCGAGGCTCCGAAGATCAAGTAACCGCCTCGAACCTGTCCTATCCGGGGCACGCCTCCTGCACCAAGACGGACCCAGGAGGCCAGCATGCCCATTGTTTCGGTCGAATCGATCGTGGTTGTCGCCCTTGTCCTTGCCGGTTGCAAGACCGAACCGTCCGGCCCGCCCGATCCGCCCCCCGGCCCGGCGAGCCGATCGTTCTACCTGGGGTTCTCCGGGTTTCCGCCTCGGCTGGACCTTGATGTCGCGGTCCGGGCGCTGAACGCATGGTCGCCGCGAGCGGACATCGCGATCGTCCATGAGGAGCTTCCCTGGACCGAGCTGCTTGCCGGCGTCGCCCCCGATTCGATCCTCATCCGGGAAGAAGACGGCCTGATCGACTACTACCGGGCCAAAGGCATGAAGCTGGTGTTCATCGCCGACCCTAACGACGGGCTGGCCCGGGAAAAGGAGGCCCCAAGGCTTCGGGCGTTAGGCCGCCATTTCGCCGAGCCCGCCGTCCAGGCGGTCTATCGAGCCTGGGTGCTGGCGTTTGTCCGCCGATATCGCCCGGAGTATGTGGGGCTCGTGGCGGAGACCAACTTGATCCGGCTGGCCGCGCCGGCTCCGCTGTACCAAGCGATCGTCGCTGCGGCGCGAGCGACTGCCTCCGAGCTCAAGATGCTGCCGAGTCCGCCAAAACTGTTCGTTTCGGTGCAGGTGGAAACGGCGTGGGGCAAGCTGGCGGGCGGGCCCTACTTGGGGATTGAGCAAGACTTCGCGGACTTTCCGTTTCTCGAGCTGCTTGGCCTCTCGTCGTATCCGTATTTCGGGTGGTCCGATCCCGACCAGATGCCGGCCGACTACTATCGCCGGATACTGAACGGCCGGGCTGTGCCGGTCATGGTGGTCGAGGGGGGCTGGGCGAGCGAGGCGGCCGCCGGCTTCACTTCAACGCCGGCAACCCAAGTCAAGTATTTTCGGCGCCAACTAGTCATGCTGGCCCAGACCACGGCGATCGGCTGGCTCCAGTTGGCGCCAACCGACCTCGATCTTCCGTTCTTCCCGGCCGACATCCGCGAATCGATCCGGCCGTTTGCTTCGCTAGGGGTGTTCGACGCCCAACTTCGCCCCAAGCCCGCGCTTGCGGTCTGGGATAGCGTCTTCGCTTTGCCGCGTCGGTAGCCCCGCTAGCAGGGACCGATAAGATCGGTTGGATCGCTCTGGTACCACCGGGCCGCCAGGCTGTCAGCGGCAGGCCCGCCCAGGATG
>JAYVJS010000131.1:0-9398 GCA_043769075.1 Gemmatimonadota bacterium
CAAACCGCTCAGACTCCTCATTCTCGGCGGGACCGGCCTAACCGGACCTCACCAGGTCCGATACGCCTTGGCCCGCGGGCATACGGTTACCGTCTTCAACCGGGGACGCCGGAACGACCGGTTGCCCCAGGGAGTCGAGGAGCTCAGAGGCGACCGCGACCTCCGCCAGCTCGACGCGCTCAAAGGCCGAGACTGGGACGTGGTCATCGATAACCCGACCAGCCTCCCCTTCTGGGTCAAAGACGCCGCCAGCATCCTCAAGGGGCATGCCGGGCAATACATCTTCATTTCGACCATCTCGGTCTACGATCCGGCCGGCCAACAATCGATTACCGAGGACTCGCCGGTCCTCAAGTACAAAGCAGGCGATCCGCTGGCAGTGACACCCGAGCAGTTCATGAAAGATGTCGGAGGTCTGTACGGCGCTCTCAAGCAGGCCTCGGAGGCGGAAGCGGCAAAATGGTTCGGCTCAATGACCACCATCATCCGCCCCGGACTGATCGTCGGACCGGGCGACAGCTCGTTTCGGTTCGGGTACTGGCCGTATCGGATCGAGAAGGGCGGCGAGATTCTGGCACCGGGTGACGGATCGGACCCGATTCAGATCGTCGACACGAGGGACCTCGCGGAGTGGACGGTTCGGATGGCGGAGAACGGCACCATGGGCACCTTCAACGCCACCGGCCCGCGGGCCACGATGACCATGGCCGAGCAACTCTACGGCATTCGGGCCGCATTCAATGGTGACAAGGACCTCAGCTTCACCTGGGTGCCGGCCGACTTTCTCGCCGAACAGCAGGTGTCGCCGTGGGGCGAGATGCCGACCTGGTTACCGAAATCCATGGAGGAAGGCGTGATTGCCCGGACCAACGTTACCAAGGCGCTCGCGGCGGGATTGACGTTTCGGCCGCTTGCCACCACCGCGGTTGATGCCCAGGCTTGGTTTCAAGCGCTGCCTGAAGCCGGCCGAAATCAGGTCGTCAAAGGCGCGGGGCTGCCTCCTGAGAAAGAGGCAGCGGTTCTTGCCGCCTGGCACAAGAAGAAGAAGGCCTAACCCTTTATTCTGGTCCCGGTAACCGGCTGCGGGCCGGGCGAGGGCGCGTCGGCGCCTTCGATCTTGCGATCGACCTCTCCCTCGAGTTGGTCGCCCTTGGCTCGGAGCGACCAAGTGGTGATGGCCGTCGCCTCTTGCATGGCCCCGTTGATGTTCAGTTGGGCCTTGGATCGCTGAACAAAGACCGCATCCCCTGCTCCAGCGTTGGCGGCCAAGCGAACGTCGGGGCGCGGCGGTTGGCCTTCGGCTTCGGCGGTCGCCAAGGTCGCGACCAACGAATCGGCCTGGACCCGGACAGTGAGGGTTCCGGTCCGCGTGGTAACCGTCATGACTCCGTCTTGGATCTTGAAGCCGGCCGGGAAAGCAATCGACCAAACCCCGGTGAGAGGCTGGTCCTGCGCTTTGGACACCGAGGGGCACAGGCCGATCGCCGCGATAACGAACGAGGTACGAAACATCAGCAAACTCCGGGAGAGGTGAAGGGCGCAGCCCAGGATAGGGGGCTTCCTTGAGATGTCTGACCCCCGGGACTCGTCGCACTCCCGGTTTTTCCGGTTCACCCCTTTCGGGCTAGATTCGGACGTTCGCCGTCCGCCCCCAAAGGATTCTCGTGTCCGTCAGCTGGCTCTCCGCCTTGCTCTGCTGTGGCTTCCCGCCGCCAATCCAAGACTCGGTCCCGGTCCGGGTTGTGGCGACAATTCCGGTCGGCCGGGCGCCGCACGGGATTCGCTTTTCCGCCGACGGGCGGCTCGCGTACGTGGCACTCAGCGGCGACAACCAGGTGGCCGTGGTCGACCTACGCCGCCGGAAAGTCGTTAGGCGATTGGCGGCCGGCACGACGCCGCTCGACCTTGCCCCGGTAGGGCCGGATTGGTTGGTCACCCAATTCGGCGGGAACGAACTGATCCGTCTGTCCGACTCGAGCCGAAGAGAGACGGTCGGCAAGGGCCCGTCCCTGTTCGCCCCGCGAACCGATTCGGTCGGCTATCTGGTCAGCGAATTCGCCGACAGCTTGACCCTGATTGATCTCCGGACCGGCCGGGTGCAATCGGCTTTTTCGACCGGGAAGCGGCCCTACCCCGCCGACGTCACCGCCGACGGGGTGCTCGCCTTCGTCCCCAATCGGACCGATGGGTCGGTGTCGGTCATTGACTTGCTCAACCGGGAAACCGCCGCCACGGTGACGGTCTGCCCGCTCCCCGATGGCGGGGCGCTCACGGCCGATGGGGTCTCCTATCTCGTGGCCTGCGGCGGCTCGAACGAAATCGTCTACCTCAACACCGCATCGTTTCGAGTGGAAACCCGGGTCACCGGCGTCGGCCCCCGACCCTTCTCGCTGGCCATGACCGGGGGCGGCCGGTTTGCCGTGGTCATCAACGCCGGTGGCAGCACGGTATCGATCCTCGATGTGGCGGCGCGCCGGGTGATTGGGTCGGTTCCGGTTGGCAAGAAACCGATCGTGGTGCGGGCCCATCCGGACGGACGGCGGGTTCTGGTCGCGGCCGAAGACGGCGGCACCCTAACCGTGTTGGAGACGGTGCCTCCGCCACCTCGGCGGCCCGGCGGAGCCAAGACCAAAGTCTTAATGATCGGCACCATCCACCAGGATCATCGAACCAGTACCCGATTCGGGCTCGAGGTGCTTCGATCGGTCGCCGAGGGGTTCAAACCTGACCTCGTGCTCACTGAAATTGCCCCTAATCGGTTCGAACAGGCCCGGCGCGAATTTCAGGAAACCGGCACCATCGTTGAGCCACGGGTCAGCCGGTTTCCCGAGTATGTCGACGTGTTGTTTCCGTTAAGCCGCGTCCACCCGTTTGAAATCGTCCCAACCGCGGGCTGGAACGCCCCCATGGACAAGTTTCGCCGCGCGGCTCTGGCCAGGATCGAGCACGACCCGGCCCGGGCAGCCGACTGGGCCCGGTACGTCGCGGCCCAGGCCCGGTCCGACAGTGCGATTCGGGCCGGCGGCGCCGTCGACGATCCCCGGTGGATTCACACCGACGGTTGGGACCGAGCCCAGTCGATTTATCTCGACGTCTATCAATCGGCGTTAGGCAACGACCTAGGCACCGGCGGCTGGGACATCATCAACCAGGCTCACTTTGCCAACATCGCCAAAGCGTTGGACCGGGTGGCCGGCCAGGGGAAGCGGGTCCTGATTACCTATGGCGCCGGCCACAAAGTGTGGTTCTTGAAGGCGCTTCGGAAACGAGCCGAGGTCGAATTGATCGACCCGCTTCCCTACTTTCACTGAGACCAACCTCCCGTCGGGCCGCTAGTCGCGGCCCTGCATCCGTTCGAAAGTGATCGTTGATGCCGGGCGGGTCTTCTGGATCCGGGCGGCGCTCCTTTCTACTCCATCGAGCACCCGGAGAATGTTCCCCCCCGCGAGCTTAGCCAGGTCGCCGTCGGTCCAGCCCCGCCGGATCAGTTCCGCGAACAGGTACGGGAATCGCGAGGTGTCTTCCAGTCCTTTCGGCATCTCCGGATTGCCCCAGAAGTCACTCCCGATCCCGACATGATCAACCCCGGCCACCTTCCGAACATGCTCAATGTGATCGGCCACGTCCTGAAGCGTGGCCACCGGCTTCGGGTGCGATTTCCGGTACTCGGTCCGGATCGCGTCGGCCTCTGCCCCCGACTTTCCGCGGACGAGATCCGCCACCGCGAAGTCCCAGTCGGCCACCGGTTGCGACACGAAGGCCGGAATGAAAGTCACCATGACCACGCCGCCGTTCCGGTCGAGCCGCCGAAGGACGTCATCTGGAACATCCCGCGGATGATTGACCAGTGCCTTGGCCGACGAATGAGAGAACATCACCGGTGCCTCGGCGAGATCGAGGACGTCGTGCATCACTTTCGGAGTGACGTGGGAGATATCCACGATCATGCCGAGCCGGTTCATCTCTCGGACGACTTCTTTCCCGAACGGGGTCAGGCCATTGTGGCGCGGAGCATCCATGGCCGCGTCGGCCCAGTCGAGCGTGACGTTGTGGGTCAGGGTCATGTAGCGCACGCCGAGCCGGTAGTAGGATCGAAGCGCTCCCAGTGAGTTCTCGATGGCGTGTCCACCCTCCATCCCCAGCAGCGATCCGATCTTCCCCTGCCGGAACGCCGCCCGAACCTCCGCGGCCGTCGTCGCAAGCCGGAGCGCTTCGGGATACCGCTCGATCACCCGGCGGGCGATGTCGATCTGCTCGAGCTGGACCTTGGCGTAGCCCGAGTCCTTGATCTCCCCGGGGATATAGACCGACCAGAACTGGGCGCCGACCTGACCACTGCGCAGCCGCTCGAGGTCGGTGTCTCCGCTGGTGCGCTTCCGGAGGTCGTACGCCTCGACATCACCTGGGGCTCGCTTGTCTTCCCTGATCACGATCGGGAGATCGTTGTGGCCGTCGACAAGGGGCGAGGCCCGGAGGATCCGGCGGGCCCGGGCAAGGGCGGCATCGGTTTGCGCCAGAGCCGGCACGGCGGCGGTCAGGAGCAACATCGCGGTCATCCACGGTCGCTGTGGCACGGCATCTCTTTTCGTGTGGGTACAGTATCTTAAACGGATCCCGGCAACCAAGGAGCAACCGGTGACCGCCTTGGGCGGCGTTGATCGACTCCTTCGGGCCTGCGAGCACAGAGAGCAGTCCGCCCCTCCGATTCGTTCAAGACACCGGGTGTCCCTGCCGGTACCTTGATCCCGTCACCCACTTGGAGCTGTTCTCGTGATCGATCTCTCAGGATTGAAAGTGCTGTTCGTCGCCGGCTTCGGCCCCGTGGTCCGCGACCCCAACGCGAGTAAGCGATTTTACGTGGACACTTTGGGATTGCCGCTCGAGCCGATGGCCGACAACCCAACCTACTTCCACGGCGGAGACCTCCCCGGGGTCAAGCATTTTGCCCTCTGGCCGCTTTCGCAGGCGGCCCGCTCGTGTTTTGGAACCGATGAGTGGCCCGCGACTGTTCCGGAGCCGCACTCATGGCTCGAGTTCGATGTCGAAGACGTTGGTAAGGCATCGCTGGTGCTGAAGGCACAGGGTTACCGGCTCTTGGTTGAAGCGCGTGAGGAGCCCTGGGGACAAACGGTAACCCGTCTGCTGAGTCCCGAAGGCCTTCTGATCGGCATCACGCTAACGCCCTGGCTTCGCTGAGCGGGGTGAGCTAACCGAGTATCTTGAGGGATGCGTCGAATCGCCCTGCTCCTCGCGCTCAGCTACCCATCGCTCGCTCAAGCCCAGGCCCGGCTCAGTCTGCTCGATGCTTGGAGCCACCAGCGCAAACACATCCTGGCCGTGATCGACTCGGCGACCCCCGAGATGCTCGGCTTCCGGACCACCAAGGGCGTCCGGACGTTCGCCGAGCAGATCGACCACATTGCCGGCGTGGCCGTGACGATCGTGGGACAGGCCGTCATTGGCGTGCCCCTCCCCAAAGAACTCAGCGGCGATACCGCCGTGTATCTCCATGACAAAGTGAAGCTACGGGCCCACGCCGACCGATCCTTCGGTTTCGTGATCGAGTCGCTCGCGGCGGTCACCGATGACCAACTCAGCGTTGAGCAACCGTTTGCGGGCGGCACGATGCCCAAGTGGCGCTGGAATCTCACCGCCCTCCAGCATTCCGCGTGGACCCTGGGGCAACTGGTGCCGTACCTTCGAATGAACAACCGGATCCCGCCCCCATTCACGCCGTTTTGACCATGTTTCAACCCGCCGAGGTCACGTGAACCGTCCCTCCCGTCGTCGCTTCATTCCGAGGTATGCAAGGAGCTTCGGGCGGGGCTCAATCCCGGCGTCATCGTGGTGCCAGCCCACACCATGCTCATCGGTCTGTGCCAGGAGCGAGGGTGCAGCTACGAAAGCCTCTGACCCCAACCCCAGCATCCCGATGCGACTCATCCCGTCCTGCCTCCTATTGATCGCGGCGACCACCCAGGGGACTGCGCAGAACTTGCCCCTCCTCGACCAAGCCAAGATTCGCCTCCTGAGCCAGGAAATCTCCGGCGACGCGGCTTACAAACACATCCGCTATCTGTCGCAGCTGCATCGGCCCCGCGGCACGGAGAAGCTCTGGGAGGCGGCGGAATACGTGGAAGCGCAGGCCAAGGCAGCCGGCCTGACCCGCGTCGCCCTGATCAAACAACCGTTTACCCAGCCGCCCTGGAACACCCACTTCGCCGACCTCTGGATCGTCGGCGACCGGCCGGAACGGATCGCCAGCACCCTCCAGAACGACGTCCACATCGCCGAGCACAGCCGGCCGACCAACCTCACCGCGCAATTGATCGATATCGGGGGCGGCACCGAGGTGGAGCTCCGGGACAAAGAGGTCCGGGGCAAGATCGTGGTGAGCTTCGGTGAGATTCGCGCCGTCATGCGTGAAGTGGTCCTGGGCCGGGGCGCCGCCGGCGTCATTGCCTATCCCGACCCCGGAGCGCCGCCTAACGGGATCGTCGGTGCCGGCCTGGGCCGCCCCGACCAGGTCCCGTGGATCCAGCTCACCCGCGGGCCGGTCGACGGCCGGGACCCGACGTTCGGGTTCTCCCTGTCGCTCCGGCAGGGCCTGGCCCTGGTCCGTCAGATCAAGACCAGTCCCACACCGCTCAAGGCCCACGCGGTGGTCGAAGCCGACTCCGGTCGCGGCGATCGGACCACCCCGTGGCAGGTCCTGGTCGAGGCCTACATTCCAGGCACCGATCCGACCGCGGGCCAGGAGATCGTCCTCACCGGCCACCTCCAGGAGGAGCAGCACAGCGCCAACGATGACGGGAGCGGCGTCGCCAACCTGCTCGAGATCGGCCGGGCACTCACCCGGTTGATCGCCGACGGGCGGCTGCCCCGCCCGCGGCGGAGCATCCGGTTCTGGTGGACCACCGAAATCCACGGGGAACGGCAGTATTTCGCCGACCACCCTGAAGCCTCCCGGTCGATGTGGGTCGCGATCAATCAGGACATGGCGGGCGCGGAACAATCCATCGACCTCGGCCGGAAGTAGGACATTACCCGCCTCCCCGCGAGCCGGTTCCATTTCTTCAACGACGTCGCCGAGTCGGTGACTGAGTACCTGGTGGCGGCCAACACCATCTACCTGGCGGCGATTCGAAACGGTACCGACTTCTACCCCGAACCCCATTTCGCCCATACCGGGAGCCAGCACCGCTACGCGGCCGAGATGGTGTGGTACCACGAAGACTCGGACCACGAGACCTTCAACGAGCCACCGATCGACGTGCCGGCGCTGAGTTTCACCAACATGCCGGACCGGTTCATCCATTCGAGCGAAGACGATCTCTGGAACGTCGATGCCACCCAATTGGGCCGGAACGCCCTCTCGGCGGCATTGATGGCCTACATCATGGCCTCGGCCGACGCCGAAGCGGCGCCCAAACTCGCGGCGGAGACGGTGGGCCGGGGTGAGGAACGGATCGCCCGGAACCTCCGGCTGGCGTTAGGCTGGCTCGCCGCTCCCGGCAACCCGGCGGCTCATTACTGGGAGGCCATGGACCAGATCGCCTACGCCGTCTGGCGCGAACGGCGGGCGGTCCGGAGCCTCGCCGAGATCGCGCGGGGCGCCGTCGATACGCTTCCGTTACTGGAAGCGTTAGGCCGCCGGGAACGGGAGGCGACGGGCCGGATCAGGGAGACCTGGCTCCGGGTGCGGGGCGCGGCGCCGGCGCCGAGCCGATCGGCCGTGGAACAAGCCCTCGAGGGCCTGACCCCGGCGATTGTCGGCGGCCCCAAGGAGTTCCTGGCCCGCCGGCTCGAGATCAACGAGGTCAAGGGGCTCAACCCGATCATGCGAGGCGCCGTTTTCGGATTGATCGACGGGAAACGGTCCGGCCGGGACATTCTACGGCTCGCGGCGGCCGAAGCCCGGGAAGCCGGGCCGGTCTACTACGGCGTGGTGACGGCCGAGCAGGTCCTCGCGACGCTCGAGGCGATCGCCGCGACCGGTTTGGCTCGACTGAAGTAGGCCCAGCTCGGGCTATCGGGTCTGGAAGAAGGGCCGCCGCGCCGGTTGATAGCTGATCGCGAGCTCGGGCGTGTCCACCGGACCGCCCCGCTCGAGCGACCGGAACAGATGGGCCAGGATTCCCGTGGTCAACGCCGTGCGCTCCATCGGCCACGGGGCCCGCTTCGACAGCATCAACTCCTCGATCGTGAAGGCCAGACCGTCGAAGTTCGGGAGCGGACGGTCGCCGCCTTCCTCGGGAGCGTACGGCGGGCCGCCTTCGACGAAGAAGGTGGACCAGGGCTCCGCCCGGTCGGGCCCGCGTGCCGCGAAGCCGTGGCCGACCACGAGCCCGTTCAGGGAGAACAACACCGCTCGCAATCCGTCGCGATACTCGACCAGGAACGCCGCCGGATCTTTCACGATGTCTTCGAGCCGGCCCTCAGTCACCTTCGGGTGCCGAGCCAAAGCGGCAGTGAGCAGCGGTTCCGCCCAACGCCCCGGTCCGTTTCGCCAGGCCCACACCTGGTCACCGCGAAGCAATTCGACGGAGCGGACGCCGGTCTCCCCGCCCCGTCGCCGCTCCACCATACACTGGAGCGCTTCGAGGGCGTGAAACCCGTACGCCTCGACCTCGCCGTAGCCGGTCACTACCGCTTCGGTCACGGGAATGCCGAGCGGGATTTCGAGCACCGGGCGCCGAACAGTGACCGGAACCGACGAGCCCGCCAGGAACGGGATCTCGAGTTCCCCAACTGCGTGCCAGATCTCCCGGGCCCGGGCCCAATCGTAGGAGAGATGTTTGTCGAAGAAGGTCGGCACCGCCCAGCCACTGGCCCGATAGACCGCGGCGATCCGCCCGAACAACTCGGCCCGAGGACAGAGCTTCTGGCCCAACGCATTGGTCGGGTAGTCGCCGTGCTCGCCGATGAAAACGACGCCATCAACCGCGAGCCGGCCGCGGCCAAGGGTCAACGCGTCCTCGACGGTCGGGGCCAGTCGAATCCCGTGCCGGCCGGCGATCTCCTGGCCCATGTCACGCTGAGTGACCTGATCGCGATAGAGTGAGACCACGGTGGTTCGGGGCGCCCGCCGCACCCCGTTCGGCGTGGAGCCGTCGAGCAACCGGCCGAGAATCACGTCGGCATGGGAGAGCCAGGTGTACGAGGTTACGATGGCAGCCAGTCGAGGACGACGACCCGGTGGGGCGGACAACGCTCGGAGCCATGGGAACCCGACGCCAGCCGAGCATCCACCGATCCAATCACGACGGGACCATGAAGTCATCCCGACAACCTACGCCATGTAGCGGCGACCTCAAGGGGCGTTTGGCGCCGGAGGGAGACCGGACTCGACTCACAGCCTGCCAGAGACTACCCTTGCTATGCCATCACAGGTCGAA
>JAYVJS010000132.1:0-10129 GCA_043769075.1 Gemmatimonadota bacterium
TTGCGGTCGTGGAGAACGACCAGCCGGCAATCTACCAAGCCTTTGTGTTTGAGACGGTTTTCGACACTCGGGTCGCTCCGGTGCCCTGTCGCCCGAAGAGTCTTCGGTCTGTCATCGCGTGGAAGGTCCGGGCCGATAGCACCGGGATTGATGCCTACTCAGCAACCGTTGCCGACGAAGGGTTCGGGATCCAAGCGGAGCTCGGCCCGCGCCTCCCATGCGTGGGAGCGGCACTGCCATTGCCCTCTGCCCATTCATACAGCCTCGCTGGTCCGATCGCTTTCGATGGTCGAGAAGCCGTCGAGGGAACCTTGACCATCTTACCGGTGAACCCCGGCGACGCCACTGCACCGTGTCTGCTGGCCTCCGGGCTGGTCGCCGACCCAAGCCCCTGCCAGCGGCGGGACTACTTCATCACGCTGCGAGGACGCTTTCGTCGACTGAAGACGAGCGAGCCCGACGCTGCTGATGCGGGACGCTCCGTCGAGTTGGAATCGATTGGACTGATCCCGGGTGTTCGACTGGCTGTCCGGTGTTCGGAAGCGTCGCATCCGTATTGCCCACCCGGCGATTCGATCACGCCCGCCTGGCTCCCCCGCCGCGGAGAAATGCCGTACCCAAGCCGAGCCAAGTTCACGGTGGATTGGAACGGCCGCGAGGTCCGGCGATCGGAAGTCTTCCTTCGGCTCGATCCCCACATGACTGAGGATCAAATCGGTCGGTTCTTCGGATACCATTTGGCTCGACCAGAAGGCCGGGGTTATGGCGACCAGTTTCTGGTGTCGTTCCCCGACCCCGGACCGGGTTTTTTTGGCGTCCGCCGCCTGCTCGATCGGATTCGAGCGTTGCCCGAGGTTCGCGAAGTGCTCCCCGTTCTGGCGATGGCGCAATTGCCGGCCGTTCCGCCAGGTCGGCTCGTCACCTCGGTGCGGGATCAGTCCGGCGAGCCGATCGCAGGCGTCCGGATCTGCCCGTGGTTTCCTAACCGTGAATTCATGCTCGATGCCGGGTGCCGCCGGTCAGGGAGCGACGGGATCGTCGCGTTCGACAGCCTCCCCGCGTTGGACATCCCGACTCTTGCCTTCTGCCGTCCGTGGGGCGGCACGACGCCGGTTGGCTTCGACTCGACGGTGGTCGCCATTCGATCAGGTGAGGAAGCGAACAATGAATTCCGGGCACCACCGTTCCGATGCGATCCGCGTCCATTCGTGCAGCGGCGTGATTCCGTGGCCGGCCGGTTTTGGTGGAAGGGCCAGGACGGCACCTTCCTGCCTGATGGCGAGAAGGCGCCTCTGTCCGTGCCGACGAATGCCTCGTTGATCGGCACCCTCAGGCCCCAAAATCGAGCGGGTGGGCTCTGCCTTTCCGTTCACCTAGTCGGGATCCGATCCGGCCCGTCGGTCTACGGCAGTCGTCAGCTCGAGTATGAACTTCTTCCCTCGCGGATCACGAATCGCCGCCAGCTCGCCGTCTCGGCTTGCCGGGCGATCGCGGGGACCTCGCCCTGGTAGCTGGGCGACCGCAATTTCTTGTAGCGGGTATCGAAGGGGACCTTGTTTCCTAATTCTATGGCAGCCAGTGACTGCGGCCTATAGGGTATGGGCCCGGCTGGCCTCGTTCGAATGGGCGCGGATGTCTTGGCCGGCGATGTCTGAACAGAAGATCTGGTATCGGTACCGATCGCGGTCCAATATCCAATATCAGACAGGCTTTCCTCCGTTGTTCCTGCGCCCCGAAGTTTCGCGCCCCCAGAAAAAGCCCGAGCTCGAGGGGCATGTTGAATCTTGGCAGTCGGTTCTGGGCATCAAGGGTAGTTCGTGACAGATCGTGGATCCCGAATCGGCATCGCAGGATGATCCGCAATAGCTTGTCGACTCGGACCTGGCCCCCGTCGTCCTTCTCCTGGGCGCAGCGGGCCACCAAGCCGCACTCATGGACTGAAAAGACGAGTGCCCGCAACAATTTTTTGTAGCGGGCATCGAAGGGGACGTTGAGGAAAACCTGACGATCGTAACTGGACATCAGGGCCTTGGCAGTGCTGGAGGCGAACTAGGCCGATAGGCCAAAATGCCCGAGTACTCGAGCCCACTGCTCTCCGCCGGCCTTCCAGGC
Organism: Gemmatimonadota bacterium; assembly: GCA_043769075.1. GTDB lineage: Bacteria > Gemmatimonadota > Gemmatimonadetes > Gemmatimonadales > GWC2-71-9 > SHZU01. The sequence continues at coordinate 2,113 of JAYVJS010000132.1, forward strand.
TTGAGACTTCTTGCCTGGCTTGGCCTGGTATTGCTTCCGCGCTTTCTTGGCGGCCGAAACTGCCCGTTTCCGGGTCAGGGTTGGTTTTTTCCTGGACTTCGTGGTCGGCACTTTGCTACTCCTAAGTCAAACACAGACTGCAGCTTGTAAGGTATTCTTGCGGTTACTGTCCTGCAACCGCACCGGCGTGCTCACGGCGAACAACCATACCAGCAAATCAACTGCCACGAGGCTCCGCGTCCTGTCGTGCAACCCCCGACGGCTTCAGGGCTGCAACCCGGGGTGGACCGAAACGCCGAAGACGAGCGATCCGGCGGCTCGGGAACCGGATGGTCCAAACCCAGACGGACCCTGGGAGCCGGCCGGTTGCAGTCTTTCGGACTGGCCGGCCAGCCAAATCTGGGTCCGATCGCTGGCCCGCCACGTCACCGACAGCCCCGCCCCATAGGGATGCGCTCCGCGGGCCGCGATATCCAGTTCCGGCGCAATGAAGCGGCGATAGATCGGGCCTCGCCGGAGTGGATCGGGAATCGTCGAGGTTGGCCCATAGCCGCCTAACGAAACCGAGAAGGCTGCCGTCAACCGCTCGCTCAGCGAATGACCCACCTCGATAGCCGCCGACCAACTGATGGCCCTGATGTTGGCCCCGATCCCGGCCGTCACGTCATCCTGGCGCCGCTGGTCGTGGCGAGCCACCACCGCGACCCGGCCAGACCACTGCCCCGGTCGAGCCAAGAGCCGGCCTTCCGCCCGTCCGGCGATCCGCTGCTCGGTGGCCTTGAAGATGGTTCCGGCCGAATCCTGTGCCCGATCGCCGGTCCCGGTGAGGCGGTCGAACCGGGCATCGATCGTCACCACGCCCCGAACCCCGACCGGCCGTTGGAAGCCGAAGCCGGCGCCCAGGGTGGTGGCGCTCCACAGGTCTCGAGCCGGATCGTCCTTCTCCTGTTGAGTCCGCCCCTCGACCACCGATCCGCCATGGACAAACCCAACCCAGTGGGTTCGCCCCCCGGTGCCCCCGATGCTGACCGTGCCGCTTCGCGCCGTCTCGTCGATCCGCCGGCCGTAGAACTCGCGGACGCTCAGTGGCTGGACATCCCGCCAGCCTTCGAGATCAACCACCTGCCCGCTGGCGGCCCGCTCGGTCAATCCGATCGTCTCGGCTCGCCCCCGGACCTGTCCGTGGAGCCCGATCTCGAGTCGGCCCACTCGGCGGTCCACGCCGACCACCAGGCCCGGGCTGGTTTGCCGAGTGCGTCGTACGAAGCCGGCCTCCACGGTCTGGTTTTCCCTGGTGTCGTAGCCTAACGTGGCCCCGACCGCCCACCGACCGAGCTGCCAGCCGGCGGCCCCTTCGATCCGGACCCGAGTCCGCCGGGTGGCCGTCGTGGCACTGTCGGTGGTGACAAAGGGACTGGTCGGGTACGGCTCGGTCTGATCGGCCATGCTGCCCGGCTCCCAGCGCTCTTGGTCGGCCACCACCCGCCCAATCGCGGCGAAGTGGGGTCCGAGCGGAGCCCAGGATTGGGCCGAAACTCGGGTGAGCGAGGTGGCGCCCGGGTCGAGCGGCCGCCGATAGGCCCCTCGTTGTCGGCCCAGCGCGGCGAGATAGTCGGCCCGGACGTCGAGAATTTCACGGGCGGCGGCGGCGGGGTTCCCGGCGGTCCAAAACATTCCGATGCGAGGCCGGCCCATCACCGTCTCCATCGGGCTCCCCGCGGCGGACGGAAGCCGACGGGCGAAGTCGGCCGTCGGGGTGAGCGCGCTCCATCGGGTCAGCCACTCGGGGAGGTCACGCTCGGGCACCAGCCCCAGCGATTGAGCCGCCGCCGGGGTGGCGGTGACGAAGACGACGATCGCGGCGAGGCGCACCTAACGACCGGCGCCGAGCAAGGGCATCGTCAGTTCGAGGCCAAACCGGGTGGTCGGATAGAGCCGGGGTACCGTGAAGGCCCCGCCATAGGAACCGACTCGGTCGAACGCGTTGAACGCATAGAACGCGAGCCGCCCGCCAAACGGGAGGGTCTTGGCGACCTGAAGGCTGAACAGCCAGTCGGCCGGGGCGCGTTGAGCCTCGATGAGGCCCCGCCTCGGAACCCGAAGATCGCTGAACTCAGGTTTCGTCCGATCGCTCGCGGGCACCGCAACCAAGCGACCGTCCCGGCTCAAGTACCCGGCAAAGGCCAGGGTGTCGGCGCCGCCGATGTCTTTCCGAATTTCCCGAACCGTGTACTGCAGGGTTCCGGTAATGACCAGTCCGGCTTTGGGTTGTTGATGAATCAGCCGGGTGGTGACCACCATCCGCTCGCCGTATCGAGTCACCGCCTCCCAGTACGGTGCCCGGGAGACTCGATCGGTCAGTTGGAAGTCGGTGAAATCGTTGCCGAGTTCGATGCCGGTCGAGGCCAGGCGGCTCGAAGCCCACGCGCCTTGAATCGCTACCCGGGTCCGCAACGGCCGGAACTCGGGCAACAGGGCGCTGAGCTCGATCCCTCGGCTCCGGAGATCGAGATTGTTGGCGGGTCGGTCGATCAGGGTCGGGATGGTATCGCGGGCAAATGGGGTCGGCTGCACCGCGGGAGGCCGGCCGGTTCCGATGGTCGCGCTGTCGACCAGAAACCGGTCCCGGATCAAGAAGGTCGGCGCCAGCGTGAGACCCACCGCGTCGGTGATCCGATCGGTGTAGGCGGTCAGGGCCACCTGGCCTCCGGCCCCAAAATCGATTTCGGCGCCGACTTCGAACTTGTCGGCTCGGGACATCCGGAGCGCGGGATTGTCGCGATCGAGAATCCGGGTGGTCACGATCGCCCGTCGTTCCGCCGGGACGTTGGCGTAATAGTTAAAGTTGACCAGGTCGTAGTACTGCCGGCCCGGCGAGAGATCGCCTAACGAGGGAACCTTGGACAGCCGGCCCACTCCGGCCCGGACCCGGAACCGACTCCACGGCTCGACCTCGACTTGGATCCGCGGCTGCACGACGCGATCCCGCACCGCCGAGAGCCAGGAGCCGCCGCGATGGAGGACGTCGAGCCGTGCCCCGGTCTGGAGGTTGACCAGGGCCCCGCCGATGGTTCGGCTCAACCGATGGTCAATGTAGAAGGCGCTAGTGACCAGCGGGGGAATCGCATCGAACCGGCGCGGTCGGTCGTAACCTTGGACGCCGTTGAAGTCGACTTGGGGTGGGAACTCGATGTCGAACTGGAACCCCGGCCCCTGATTCCACTCCCGGCGCAACTCAAGTCCGGTGCGGAGCCCCGCCCGAGTGGCCTCGATCCTGGAGTAGAGATGTTTGGGGCTGCCGTCGACGTCGACCCGGGCGATGTATTGGCCCCCGACAAATTTCCCGTCCTGGGTCCCCTCGGTCAATCGATTGGTGAACGGGGCGGCCCCCCGGAGGCGGGGTGACTGGGTGAATGACTGTTGTTGGTCGGCTTCGTACCCGGTGGTCCAGTCGAGCCGGGTGGCGGGCCGGATCTGCCACCGGAGCCGTTCCGACACTCGGAGGCCGTTGTCTCGGCTCCGGGCCTTGATGTTGGGAAACAAGGGGGATTCCGGCTCATCTTCGAGGACTTGGAAGAAGTCGAGCCGGGAGTCCAAGGTCACCGTGGGGCCGGTAACGCGATGGGCCAGCTGGGCCGAGATCCGGGACCCGATGTCGTCGCGGGCGCCCGGCGCCAGTCGAGTCCGGGCCAAATTGACACTGGCGGTGCCCACCTGCGAGCTCGACAGCGCCGCGCCGCCTAACAGGGTGGCCTCGACGGTGCGAACGTCGAACCGGACCCGGACCTCGGGGTCGACCACGCCGGCGCGGGTGTCGATCAGGACCACGCCTTGGGTCAGGTCGCCGAACCGGGCCGACGGAATCCCTCGGATCACCTCGACCCGTTCCAGCGTAGCCGCGGGAATCCGCCGGAGGTCGATGCCGCCACCCACCGAACTCGCGAAGCCCAGCTCGGCCCGGCTGCCTAACGATTGCAAATTGACATTGTTCGAGACCGGGATCCCGTCGAGCACGATTTGGGTCCCGAACGCCGCCAGGCTATTGGCCGAGGGCCCGCTCGGATTGACCCCGATCGCGCCGCCTGCCGGCGCGACCGGCACCGAACGCAGCGAGAATTGCTGGACCCCGTCGAGCCCGGGAGGCGCCAGGGTCACGCCCGGCACCAACTCGAGCAGGCCGGCCAGGCTGGCGGCGGCCTGGTGTTTGATGGCCTCGCTCCCGATCACCGACGCGGTCCCCAGTTCGCCCCGGGCGCGGCTGCTCGGGTCGGCCGTCACCACCAGGTTCGGCAGGTTGAGGGCGCTCTTGGCGAGGCCGATGTCGACCGTGAGCCCGCCGACCCGCGGGACGATGATCGATCGGCGGAGCGGGGCATAGCCGATCCGGACCACCCGGAGCACCTGAGGGCCGGCGGCAACGGCGGTGAGGAGGAACCGTCCCTGCTCGTCGGTCGTGGTGCCGACGAGCCGCCCTTCAATGGCCACGGTGGCGCCGGCGAGCGCGGTCCCGGCCACGGCATCGGTGACCCGGCCGGTCACGGTTCCGCTCGGCCCGACCTGCGCGAACGCCGCCCCCGTCGGCAGACCGATCCAGAGCAACGCCGAGGCGAGGGCCAGCAGTACGTTAGGCAGTCGTTCCAAGACTCGGAGCCAGGTGCCCCCCCCCCCGGTCGACGGCCGGAGCGTTCCGGGGGTCAAACCGAATGCCTGCCGGAGTTGACGCCGAAAGGTCGCCGCGCGTCCCATTCCTGATTCGAGCGCCGCGCGCTCAACCGAGAAACCTGACACCGCGACCAGGGACGCCGCGCGAAGGAGCCGGCAGGCTCGGAGCAAGCCGGCGGGTGGCCGCAGGTGGGCCCGGTGGGCGTGGTCGGACAGGGTCCGGCGGTGCGAGCCGGTGAGCGTGACCACCTGATCGACCGTTAGGCCGGCCGAACCGGCCTCGAGGCCGACCGTGAGGAACCGCCGGATGTCGGGCGGGGAGTCCACCGGGAGGGCGGCGAGGAGATGTTCTCGGATCCCGCCGGGGTCGGCTCCGGCCGCTTCATGGATGACTTGGCCGGGCACCCGAACGATCTGGCCCCCGACCTCGACTTCCACTTCGAGGCCCGCCACGTTGCCCTCGGCAACGATGCCCCATCTATCGATGATTCGAATTGGCGGCCTCGGCAACTGCAACCTCCCCGTTGCTCCCAAGCTACCTCCCGCGTGGAGCCCGAGGGAAGGGCCAACCGGCCCCTCCGGCTGACTGATACTCAAGCCGTCGCCAGAACTCATCACCCGGATTGCCAGTTGGGCGCTCTATCGCCGGTTCGCGTCGGTGGTATCGATAGAGCGAGTCACTTCTTGGAGGCGTCCGATGCTGGCTTCGCGACCGATTCTGCTCCTCAGTGGTGCGCTGGCCCTGGCCTGCGGGTTAGTGGTGGTTCTGAGCCGCCGTCAGTTGAGTCTCTCCGAGGCGTACGTCAAGCTCCGCGCCAAGGCGGGCTTGCCGTACGTCGGCTACGTCATGCCGACCGTGCGGCTCGCGACGCTCGGCGGCGATTCGGTCACCGTCGGCGAGGTCAGTGATTCGAGTGTGAAGCAACTCCTCTTCGTGTTGACGGCCACCTGCCCGTTTTGTTTGGCGACGCTGCCGGTGTGGAAGGGATTGGCCGACTCCGCCAAGGGGTTCGGGCATGGAAGCGTGATGGTCGTCGGGGTTGGTCTAGACTCGGCGACGACGATGGTGCCGTTCTCCGCCCGCCATGCCTTGAACTACCCAGTGGCGGTACTCCAGCAGTGGAAGACCATCAATCAATTTCGGGCCGTGGCGGTGCCCCAGACGTTGGTGCTCAACCACCGGGGTCAGGTGTTGTTTGCCCATACCGGCCGGCTTAAGGCGGGCGTGGGGTTGGATTCAGTCTATCGAGCGCTTCGGGGCCCCAATCGGGTGCCCCGGCAGGATGTTGCGGACCGCCGGTCCGCGGCAACAGCGAGCCCCGTGGTGGGGCTCGCACGGGACTCACTGGAGTAACTCTATGAGGAGGTCGGTATGTCAGGACGAACCAAGCAGGCGACGGGATGGGTGTTCGGTGCGGTGGTGGCGGTGGCGTTAGGCTTTGGATTGACGGTGGCGACGGCGAAGCCGGCGGAGGCGATGACGTGCCCGAATGATGGGTGGAACTTCCTGGGGTTCAAAGCAACGAAGCCGCTTTGCCAATCAGCGTGCGCGACCCTGCATCCCGATCTCGACCACATCGTTTACGGCGTGAATCAGTGCTGTAACTGCATTTTCTGAGATAGCCTCTGTCGCTCGCCGATTGGGCTAGGGCACCACGCCTGGTGTGAGCGGGGTCCGAACCCAGTCGGCGGCGCCAGATCGAGTGTGCTGGAGCACCGGGCCCACCGGCGTCCGACGACGGGACAACGAGAAGCTGCTCTCCAGTTGCTCGTCGGTGCCCCGAGCGGCCGACCCTTCTCGATCGAAATTGGGATGGACTTGGCGGGGGCACTCCAAGTGGTCTGGGTCTTGGAAATTGGACCTGACCCACAGGACATCGAGAATCTTCGACCGCGGCAACTGATAGTACAGGGTATTGGTGCTGAATTTTCGGATCGTCTTGAGGGAGCCGATGTCAAGTGGGAGCGTCACTACTGGAACCGCCGCAAGGAACGGAAAGTAGATTCCGTGATCGTGGCTCTTGAAAAAATCCATCAGATTGGGGGCACTCGGATTGTCAACGTCCGGCTGCCCGAAGAACTCGAAGTTGGCCGTCGACAAGTCAATGGCACCGGGGAAGAGTGGCCGGTGGTCGATCGCGTCAGTGGCCACGACGATCGTACCGCCAGGGCTCACCGGGTAGGTGCGCCCGGTTCCAGGAAACTGTTGGGCAAATCGACTCCAGACCCCCTCGGGATCGGCGGTGACATCAAGGTTGGCATTGCAGGGATTGCTTGGGACATCGATATCGTTCGGGAATCCCTCGGCCACAATCATGCCGTCGAGGTACACGGTGGTGTCGGCGTTGTTGTGGAGTTCAATAAACCCGCCGTGGAAATACGCCCCGAAGCCATTGGCAACATACGCGTTGAACGCCCACTCGCTGATGACCAGCGACTTACGCCGGCTCGCCGGCGCCGTGCGTGCGACATTCCCGGACGCGGACGAGATCTGGACGGCGCCGCGATCCACGAACCCAATCGCATCGTCACCCGCAGGCAACCGACCCCGTTCGGCCGCAGAAAGCCACCGGGCCGACTCGGCGATGTATTTGCCGGGCGGCAGGTCGGTGAAGAGGACACCGCCGGCCGCCGAGGTCGTGGCGGTTCGCGCGGCGGCGCTGGAATCCGCCGGGGTGAGCGTGATCGTGGCGCCCGGAATCCCGCCCTGCCAGTCCAGCGCCTGCGCGGTGGTCGCGTCTTCCGGATCCGCGGTCAGGGTAAAGGCCACCCCAGTCGGCGGGGGCGGGGCCGGCGTGATGATGTCGGTCCCCCCGCCGCACGCGGCCACCAAGGCGAGCAGGGGAAGGGGGCGGCGGATCGTTGCCCACGCGAACGTCATGAAGGCCCGGCTGGTGAGAGGACTCCGAACTGTTAGCCCAGCCCCGGATCGGGCGCAAGATGCCAAAACTGGCAATGCCCTAGCCTCGGTACACCTCGCGTCGGTGGCCAACCCTAACCACAATGATCCCCACCATCTGATCGAGGATTTCATAGAGGATTCGGTAGTCCCCCTGACGGACTCGGTACCGTTCCTGGCCGGAGAGCTTCTCGGCGCCGACCGGTCGGGGATCGTGGCCGAGCGCCTGGATCCTGGCGACCACCCGGCCCCGGTCTTTCGGGGGCAGGCGGGCGAGTTCCTTGGCGGCCGATCGCTTGATCTCGATACTATAGCTTGCCACGCCGCTTCAGGTCCTTGAGGACGTCCTCGAAGGCCAACGACGGCTCGTTGACGCGATCTTCGAACGCCGCCAAGTCGTCGGCGTCTTCGGCGAGGCTGGTGCGAATGGCGGCATTGACCAAGTCGGAGAGGCTC
>JAYVJS010000133.1:0-3863 GCA_043769075.1 Gemmatimonadota bacterium
CTGGTGCCTGGCGGTCGTCGCGGCGCTGGCCGGGTGTGGCCGCCCTCGTCCCCCCGAGCATTCGCTTCGAGTGGCCATCATCAACGATCCGATCATGAACGCACCGCTGTCACCCGACATCGGCTCGGTCCTGATCAACAAAGTGATCTTTCCGGGTTTGGTTCGCCCGAGCGATTCGCTGACACCGTCGCCCGACCTGGCCGCCAGTTGGACGATCTCCGCCGACGGCCGCCAGTACACCTTCGTGCTTCGGAGCGGCGTGGTCTGGCATGACGGCCGGCCATTTTCATCAGCCGACGTCAAGTTCACGTTCGACCAGATACTCGATCCGACCTCCGGCACGCTCCAATGGTCGGACTTTTCGGTGGTCGACTCGGTGGTGGCGATTGACTCGCTGACCGTCGGCTTCTGGCTCAAGTCTCCCTTTGCGCCGTTCCTCACGTTGCTTGGCCACAACGCCGGGATCATCCCCGCCCATGCGTTTCACGGCAAGATCGCCGACGCGGTTGACTTCAATCGGTCGAAGCCGATCGGCACCGGACCCTTCCAAGTCGTCGAGTCGGTTCCCGGAAGCTATGTGGTTCTGGCCGCCAACCCACGGTACTACGGCGCTAAGCCGAAACTGGAGCGGATCATCTTCAAGGTTGTTCCTGACGTGAACGCCCAAGTCGCCCAGCTCCAAGCCGGGGAACTCGACTTGGTGACGCTGGAGCCCGCCAACATCCGGGGGGTGGAGTCGGAGCCCGACCTCCGGATCGACCAGATCAGTGTCCCCCAGCACTACTACATCGGGTTCAACCAGAGCCGCCCGCTCTTTAAGCCTCCAGCGGTCCGCCGAGCCCTAACGCTCGCGGTCAATCGTCAAGCAATCATCGACGGAGTGCTCCGGGGCTTCGCCGACTTCCCCCAAGGTACCATTCCGGTTGCGTTGCGCGACTACTTCGCCGACTCGTTGCCGAAGATCCCCTACGATACCGCGGCCGCCCTTGCGCTCCTCGGCGAGATGGGATGGCACCGAGGCCCCGACGGCGTGCTGGTCGACCAAGCCGGCCAGCGATTTCAGTTCACGCTTCTGGTTGACAAAGGAAACCCAAGCCGGGAACAAACCGCGGTGGCCGTACAGCAAGATCTCAAGAAGATCGGCGTGGCGGTGACCATCAACACCATGGAGTTCGCGTCGATGGTTCGGGACTATGTCGTGCCCCACCGGTACGATGCCTATTTGGTTTGGTGGAATACCCCGCTCGACCCTGACCAGTTCTCCTACTACGGTTCCGGGCAGTCGAACAACGACGTGGTCTACTCCAACCGCACCGCCGATTCGTTGCTGGCGGCCGGCCGCGCCACCATGGACCCGGCCAAGCGGCGGCAGGCCTATCGTGAGTTTCAGGCCGTCGAAGCCGTCGATCCGCCGGTGTTGGTGCTCTATTACCCCCGTGAAATCCAGGTCCGCCGGGCGGTGCTGCGGGGACTGCCACCGCTCGGCATCCGCGACGCGATGCGTCATAGCGAACGCCTCTACTTCGAGCCCCGCTAGAGGATGCTCCGGCTGTTAGGCGCCCGGTTGCTCCAGGGGGCCATCGTCCTCTGGATCGTGACGACGGCCACCTTCGTCCTGATCCACGCCGCGCCCGGCGGACCGGCCGTGCTCGCTGACCCAAAACTGTCGGCCGTCGAGCGGACCGCGATCGAGCATCAACTGGGCATCGACCGCCCTCTCGCGGTCCAGTACGTGACGTGGCAGTCGAGCATGCTTCGGGGAGACCTGGGCCGAAGCTTCTTGTACCAAACGCCGATCCTTGACACGGTCTTGAGCCGGCTTCCGAACACGTTGCTCCTGGTGGCCCTTGCCGTGATCGCCGCCCTGGCCCTGGCCCTGCCGGTTGGCCTCTACGTCGGTGCCCGGCCCGGCACGCCGATCGATCGATTTGTAACAACCGCCAACTTCACCGCGCTTGCCATTCCGCCTTTCTGGTTCGGCATCGTCGCATTGCTGATCGTCGCCGCCCAGTGGCACCTCCTACCGGCCGGCGGCATGATGACGCCCGGCGCCGAGATCTCGGTGATCGATCGGATCCGACATCTGATCCTCCCGGTCGCGGTCCTCGCTTTCCCGATCGCGGCCGAGCTGATCAGGTTCACCCGGTCCGCCGTTCGGGGCGCATGGACCGCGCCCCACGTCGCGCCGGCCATAGCGCGCGGGCTCGGAGGGCGTGCGGTATCCCGGTCCCACGTCCTTCGGAATGCTCTGCTCCCGATCCTCACCGTCTTGGGCCTCCAGGTCCCGATGTTGGTCGGCGGCGCCGCCGTGACCGAAACCGTGTTCGCCTGGCCGGGGATGGGCCGACTCGGGGTCGAGGCCGCTCTCGGGCGGGACTACCCGCTGGTCATGGGCATCGCCCTGATCGTCGCCGCGACCGTCGTGCTGACGAACCTGCTGCTCGACGTGGCCTACCTCTGGGCCGACCCCCGGGTCCGGGCGGAACAATGAAACGAGCCTTCGTTCCGCTGGCCTTGTTGGCGCTCTTCGCATTCGGGGGTCCGATCTGGTATCGGATCGATCCGACCGCGATTGACCTGGGCCGGACGGTGGCCGGGATGTCTCGTGCCCATCTGTTAGGCACCGATGAAAGCGGCCGAGACGTCTTGGCCCGACTGATGACCGGGGGCCAGGTCTCACTCCTGGTCGGGATCTTGGCGGGAGGCGTGGCGCTACTGGTGGGCACGATCGTCGGCGCCCTGGCGACCGCTCGCCACCCCTGGCTGAGTGCCGCGACCAGTCGGCTGCTCGACGCCGCGATGGCTGTCCCATCGTTCTTCATCCTCTTGGTGACCGTCACCCTGTTCGGCGGCTCGACCACGACCCTCGTCCTGGCCATTGGTTCGACTGCATGGATGAGCATTGCCCGGCTGGTCCGGGCCGAGAGCCTGAGCCTCAGGGAGCGAGACTACGTCACCGTGGCCATAGCCTTGGGTCAGTCGCCGGTGGCGGTCTTTACCCGGCACCTCCTCCCACACTTGGTACCCACCCTCGTGGCGGCCGCCAGCGTCGGGGTGGCTCAGGCGGTCCTTTCCGAGTCGGCGTTGTCGTTCTTGGGACTCGGAATCGAGCCTCCGACGGCCAGCTGGGGCAACATGCTGACCGGGGCTCAGCAGAACCTGTCCCAGGCTCCCGGGCTCGCGATCTACCCGGGAGTGCTGATCGTCCTGACCGTCCTGGCCGCCAACGCGATCGGCGAAAGCGTCCACCGGCGGTCCCGGGTTGCATAACTGGGCCGGTCGCACCAATTTCCCCCGCGTTGGAGTGGTGGCCGAGAGGCTGAAGGCGGCGGTTTGCTAAACCGTTATAGGGGTGAAAACTCCTATCGAGGGTTCGAATCCCTCCCACTCCGTTGGTTGGTCCTCCTCCGTTTGGTCTCCTGACTCAATGACCGCTCCCCGGCTTCGCTTTGCCCCGTCCCCAACCGGGTACCTCCACGTCGGAGGCGCCCGGACCGCGTTGTTCAATTGGCTGTTCGTGAGACGCACTGGTGGCACGCTGATCCTCCGGATTGAGGATACCGACCAGGCCCGCAGTACCGAGGCCCACACCCAGGTCATCCTCGACGGGCTGACCTGGCTCGGAGTCACCTGGGACGAAGGCCCCTACTTCCAAGGCGCCGACGGCGACCGCCATCGGGCCGACGCCTACCGGCTCCTCACGGACCGAAAGGCGTATCGCTGCTTCTGTTCGAAGACCGAGCTCGACGCCCAACGTCAGGCCTCCCCCGGCGGCGCCGAGACCTACCGCTACGATCGCAGGTGCCACCGACTGTCGGCCGAAGAGATTGAGCACCGGATCGCCGCGAACACTCCTTGCGTCA
>JAYVJS010000134.1:0-4694 GCA_043769075.1 Gemmatimonadota bacterium
CTCGTCTTCGAGGCCGAGTTCCTGGGTCAGGGCCGAGATCATTTCCTGCCCAGTCGCGAGGGACAGCGGCAAGCCGTCAAGGCTTCCGCCACCGCTGAGCGCCTCACGTTGAATGAGCCGGACCAAATTCGGACGGACCCCTACGAAGTCGAAGTAGTCGGAGACCGCCCCCGCCAAGATCACGTCCGGTGACTGGCCGCTCGCGAGCGCTCGGTCCCGCCCGACCCGGACCGCCTGTCGAACAGCTTCAAAGCAGCGGTCGAGCACCGCCCGGTACAATTCTGCCTTCGACCCAAAGAAGTACCCCGGGGTCGCTCGGGAGAGGCCGGCCCCGTTGCCCACGTCGGTCAAGCTCGTTGCCGCGTAGCCATGCTCGGCAAAAAGCCGCTCGGCCGCGTCGAGGATGAGCTCTCGGGAGCGAGCGGGGTTCCGTTCCTTATCTCTGGGTGCGACCGGTGTATTAGTCATAGCTTGCTAGACGGCAAGCAAGTTACAACCCGTTGGTCCCAAGAGCAATAGCCCGACAATCGCGAGGGTCCACCGGTATCTTCCGCCAGGACTACCGCCCTTTCGAGGTCCCGATGCCCGACAACCCTTGTGCCGGCTGCGGTGCCGCCCTTCGGGCCGACGCTGAGTTCTGCCATTCCTGCGGTAAGCCGGTGACCGCGGGGGCCGCCGGTTCAGCCCCGGTCGCCCCAACCGATCTTGGATGGCAACTCGCTGCGGCCTTGGGTGACGGCTACCAGACCCGAGGCCTGATTGGTCGAGGCGGCTTTGCGGAAGTGTACGAAGTCTTCGACCACGGGCTCAATCGACGCCTCGCGGTGAAAGTTCTCCGGCCCGATGTCGCCTGGACGCCGGGCATGTTGAGCCGATTCAAAGACGAGTGCCGGGTCCTGGCCAGCTTGAATCATCCAAACATCCTGCCGATCCACTTCGTCGGCGAAGGGCAGGGACTGACCTACTATGTCATGCCTTTCGTCGAAGGGCAGTCCCTCGGCGGCTACCTTCGATCCTTCGGCGCGCTCGAGGTCGGGCGGGCGTTGGAAATCGCGATTCCCATCTTGGAAGCGTTAGGCCACGCGCACGCGGCCGGGCTCCTTCACCGCGATATCAAGCCCGATAACGTGATGATCGACGCCACCTCGGGCCGAGCGCTGCTGGTGGATTTCGGAATCGCCAAGCGGCTCGACGGCGAATCCCACCAAACTCAAACCGGCTTTGTGGTCGGTACCCCTCAGTACATGAGCCCCGAGCAGGCGGTTGGCCAAATGAAACTGGACGCCCGGAGCGACCTTTATGCCTTCGGGGCGATGTTGTTCCAAATGGTAACCGGCGCGCCGCCGTACGAGGGCGAATCGTCCCAGGAGATTGTCGGGAAGCATTTGGCGGACCCGGTGCCGATCCCCAACGATCGCAATGCCGCCGTGCCGGTGTGGCTCTCCGATACCATTGTGAAGTGCCTCGCCAAGAAGCCCCGAGACCGGTACCAATCGGCGGCGCTCCTGGCCGAGGCATTGAAACGGGGCGCTGGAACCGCCGGCGGACCGACCGTGACGGCGGCACAAATCGCGGCCAAGGTTAGCGGCCAGTCCGTTACCGTGACGACACCGATTCCGGCTCCGATGCCCACCCCAGCGTCGGCGGACCCGGTCGCCGTGCCCCGTCGGCGCACCGGAGTGGTCGCGGCGCTCGCGATTATTCTGGTCGGGGCCGGAATCGGTTGGTATCTCTTCGGTCGCCCGGTGGTCCTCGATCTGACCAACCGGTTTGCCTCACCGTTGACGGTGACGATGCCTGGCGGCCAAACGGTCGTGGTCCCGGCCTCGGCGACGGTGGCCCTCGACCTGCCGAGCTCCGGTTTTGCCCGGCTGCCGTGGCAGGTGGCCCCTCGGCGGAGCCCTGAAGGGCGCTCGCTCGGCCAGATGCCGGCAGGCGAACTCGACTTTCGAGGCCGGCGAGGCGTCAATCGGCGCGCCTTGTCGCTAAGCGACGCGCGAGTACCGATGTTCGAGCCGCTGATCACCAACGCCACGACTGTGCCGTTGTCGGTCGTCGTCAACGCCGGCTTCCGCGGGGCGATGGCCTGCGACTGCCGAGTCCCGACCGGCGCAATTCGTTTCCCGGTCGGGTACTACCCGCTCTACCGGAATACGACGGTTCGGGTCCTTTCGCCCGACCAGCGGTCGGCCACCTTCAAAGACCTCGGGCCGCGGGTGGACCGATCGACTTGGCAGGTCGGTCTTCGATTCGAGGATGGGGACCTCCGGTAGCCCGTGGCGACTCCACGCATTCTGCTCGCCGATTGTGATCAGATGTTCGTTGCCGTCGCCCGACTTGTCGATCCGGAGGGCGCCGGAAAAGCGGCAATTCTGGTCGTTGGTGGAAAAGCAAAAAGTCGAGGCGTCGTTTGTTCCGCGTCGTACGAGGCCCGGACCTACGGGATCCGCTCCGGGATGCCGCTCGCCCACGCCGAGCGTCTCTGTCCCACGGCGGTCTTCGTCCCGGTTCCGCGGCAGCAATGCGGGGTAAAGAGTCGAGCCGTGGCGCGAGCCCTTGATCGATGGGCCCCCAAGGTCGAGGCGGCGAGTATTGACGAGTTCTACCTCGACCTGACCGGGACGGACGCGGTCTACCGGGGGGAACCTTTGGCCGCCACCGCCGGCCGCATTCGAGCGGACGTCCTCGAGCGGACCGGCATGCAACTGTCGTTCGGCGGGGGGACCAACCGTTTGGTGGCGAAGCTCGCCACCGAACGGGCCAAACCTCGTCCGGGGACCGATGGCACCGGGGTCTTTATCGTCCCACCCGGGGCGGAAGCCGACTTTCTCGCCACCCATACACTGGCGGATATTCCCGGCGTCGGTCCTCGGCTCACGGCTCGGCTTCGGGCCTATGGACTCGTGGACGTCAGGGATGCGCTCCGAGTCGACCGGCGCCAGTTCGAGGCATGGCTCGGGCCGCGAAGCGGTCGCTGGTTGTACGATCGGATCCGGGGGGAGGGGAGTGCGGAGGTCGAACCGGACGGCGAGGCGAAGTCGATGAGCCGCGAGGAAACCTTTCCCAATGACGTGACCGCTGATGACGCCCTTGAAACCGAACTCCTCAAACTCGCCACGACGCTCGCGGCCGAGCTCCGGGCCGACGGCCTAACGGCCCGCTGCATCACCGTCAAACTTCGCGACTACGACTTCAAGACCCGCCAAGCGAGCCGAACGGTGGACCAGCCGATCGACACCGACCGCGCAATATTCGCGACCGCGCGGGACCTCCTGGCCGGCCTCCGTCGTCGTCGCCGGGTCGCGGCGCGACTCCTTGGCATTGGGCTCACCGGCTTTGAAGCGTCGGCCTCGAGCCGCCAGTTGTCCCTGCTCAGCGCCGACCCGGCCTCCGGATTGGAAACCGATCGCGACCGGGCGGTCGCCAAGGCGATGGATGCGATCACTCGGCGGTTTGGCCGTGATGCGGTCCGCCCAGCCCGTCTGACTCGCAAGCCGACCGACCCGCGATAGCCGGCGGGTTCGAGTATATTTGGCCCGTCCCTCCACTCCTTTGAGGCCCATGCGAATCACTGCCCAGATGCAAAAAGCTCTAAACGACCAAATCGGGAAGGAATTCGGTGCCTCGTACCTGTACCTGTCGATGGCGGCCTATTTCACCGAAAAAAACTTCAACGGGTTCGCCCGTTGGATGCGGATGCAGGCGGCGGAAGAAACCAAACATGCCATGAAGATTTTTCAATACGTCGAGGATCGGGGTGGACGGGTTACCCTCGGAGCGATCGACCGGCCACCTCCGGATTTTCCTTCCCCGATTGCTGTGTTCGAACACGCGCGCGATCACGAGACCAAAGTGTCGTCGGGGATCAACCAGCTCTACGAGCTGGCCGCGGCTGAAAAGGATTGGGCCACCCAGGCGACGCTCCAGTGGTTCATCACCGAGCAAGTGGAGGAGGAGAAGACCTCGGCCGAGATTGTCGACACCCTCCGTATGATCGGTGACAACGCATCGGGGCTCTACATGTTTGACAAAGAGTTGGGCCAGCGCCGCGCGGCGGATTGAGGCTTCGGTGACCGGTTCGTCGCCCAAGATCGCCTTCCTCGGGCTCGGAGCCATCGGCCGTCCGATGGCTGCCCGACTCGCTGCTCGCTATCCGCTGACGGTCTGGAATCGAAGCCCGGCGGTGGCGGCGGCGTTCGGAGCCACGGTTTCTTGCCGGGTCGCCCCCACCGCCCTTGATGCGGTGGCCGACGCCGATGTCGTGATGGCATGCCTTTCGACGTCGGCGGACGTTCATCAGGTCCTGAACGGGCCCGGTGGTGTCGCGAGTGCCCTCAAGCCCGGCAGTCTGTTCCTCGATTGTACCTCCGGCGATTCGGCCACCTCGAGGCGCCTGGCGGCCGAGTTGGAAGCCCTTGGCATCGGGTACGCCGATTGCCCCGTCAGCGGAGGGACCAACGGGGCGGAGGCCGGAGTGCTGACCGTGATGGTCGGCGGGTCGACGGCCGTGTTTGAGCGGGCCAAACCGGTTCTTGAGGCCTTCGGAAAACTGATCGTCCACATGGGGCCGGTCGGCGCCGGCGACACCATCAAGGCCGTCAATCAGGTGCTCCTGGCAGCCAATATCCTCGCCCTCGGCGAGGCCCTCACCATGATGGTGAAGGCCGGGGTACCGGCCCGCGCCGGCCTTGAGG
>JAYVJS010000135.1:0-2177 GCA_043769075.1 Gemmatimonadota bacterium
GCCTCGATCGGATTTGGCAGGGCCTTACGTCGCTTGACGAGGTCGTCCGAGTTTTAGGCGAGCGGGTCGTTGAGGACGAGCCGGCTTCCCCCTCTACGCCGACCTCGATCCTGCCGATCCCGAGCTCCGCACCCGGCAAGGGTCCAGCCTCGGTCCCCCCCGGGGTGCCGGCGATCGAGCCCGGACGGCCCGGGTCGGGGCCACCGACCCCGGGCGTGCCCGGGAAGACCAGAGTCCTGATCGCCGACGACGACCGGCAGATGCGCCGGCTGGTCCGGATGATCCTTGAACGAGACGGCCACGAGGTCACCGAGGCCGCCGACGGACTCGATGCGCTGGACGCGATCGAGTCGGGTCAGTGCGATTTGATGATCCTCGATCTCGACATGCCTCGGCTCGATGGCATCGGAGTGCTCGAGGAGTTGCGGGCCCGCGTAATGACCTCGAGCCTCCCGGTCATCGTCCTGACCGCTCGGAGCGGCGAGGCCGAGAGCCAGGTGCTCGACCTGGGCGCCCAGGACTTTCTAACCAAGCCGGTCCAGCCGGCGTCGCTCCAGGCCCGGGTTCGGGCGGTACTCCGCCGGAGTAAGATGCAGTAGTTTGAACGGATGGCGACCATCGTCATCGTCGAAGACAATCCTGACAACATGAAGCTCTTTCGGGCGGTACTCCAGCGCGCCGGGCACCGAGTGGTGGAATTCACCACCGGTGTGGGCCTCGTTGATGGCCTCGCCGGCGTTGAGCCCGACCTGGTTCTGCTCGATATTCAGCTCCCTGACCGAGACGGTATGGCTGTCTTGGCCGACCTCAGGCAGCACTTCGGGGGCCGTTTGGTGATCGTCGCCCTTACGGCCCACGTATTGCTAACAGATCCGGCGGACATCGGGATGGCTGGCTTCGATGGATTCCTAGCTAAACCCATTCAGGTCAACGAGTTCCCGCGCCAGGTCGCGGAGGCGATCGCCAAGCGGCGGCCCGGAAACAACTCGGCTATTTTGTGAGGGACTATGAAACCTAGGCCGACATCAGCACCAGATCCGACGGCCAGGTCGAGCAAATCGGCGCTGCTCGAAGCCGCCCAGCAAGCGATCGCCGATCAGCAGACGCGCCCCGCGCGGCGGGGCCCTGTCCCCGCCCGCCGCCGGGTCGTACTACGAGGTTTGCTCGCGGTGCTACTGACCTCATCCGGTGCCACGTTGCTGCTCCAGCCGGCATGGCTCTCCGGCCCGAAACCGAAGGCCGAGGCCCCGGAGATCGAGGCGGCGACCGCGACGATTACGCTGGTGCAATTGGTCAGCCGGGTCCAAGCCTACCAAGAAGAGAACGGGCATCTACCCGATACCATCCGTGATATTCCGGGCGCGAATCCCGCCGTCACCTTTCACGCTGAGAACGGTGGGGCCTTCGAGCTCTCACTCAAGGCCGGCGACTCGGTCGTCGCGGTCCGGACAACCGACTCCCTTCAGGCCCGGTTGGTTGAGGCGATTCGAACCCTGCAGCGGCGGACCTGAACGATGAAATCTCGCTCGGGCTTCTCGTTGATCGAGCTGTTGGTGGTAATGGTGATCATCGGCCTGTTGGCGAGTATTGCCGTACTCAAGTACATCGACCTCCGGGCCTCGGCGCGGACCGCGGCCCTGACCCAGGACTTTCGATCGGTGACGGTGGCGGCCCTCACGTACTACGCGGACAAGGAAGAATGGCCTCCGGAGGCCGGGGCCGGCCTCGTCCCGACAGGACTCGAAGGCTACTTGCCCGGTGGGCTGAGCGCGTCCTTTACGCGGCCTGAGTATGTATTGGACTACGACAACCAATCGGTCGCGGGCTCCTCATTGGTCTCGATTGCGGTAACGACCTCTGATCCTCGACTGTTGGCAAAAATGGTCGCCACGTTCACGGGCAAGGCACCATTTTACGTCACGGGCAGCACCCTTTCCTACCTGATTGCCGGGCCTGGCGGAGTCTTCTAGCCGGCCCTACTCGATTTTGCCCCGATAGTTCAACACTTCGGGCGATGCCTTCGGGTATTTCGGGGCCATCTTCTCGAGGGCGCGTACCACGACCTCGCCAATCAGCAGATCACGGGCCGTCTTTTTGTCTCCGGGGACCAGATACCAGGGCGCCCATTCGGTGCTGGTCAGCGCCAGGATATCCTGGTACGCGGCGGTGTATTGGTC
>JAYVJS010000136.1:0-7574 GCA_043769075.1 Gemmatimonadota bacterium
GACATCACGTTGAGGGCGCAGTTCTGGTCCCAGGCGGTGGCGAGCCAATTGGCCGCGACGGTGACCGGCAGTGAGCTCCCGTTGACGAACCCGAAGTACCGGCCGCCGGTCATGGTGACGGTGGCGGGCGACCCGAGCCGGTCGAGCTTGGCGAGGACCGCGGCGGGGGCGGTGCCCTGTTCCGCCAACGGCGTCCGGAACTCGTTCAGGGCCGTGAGGGCTTCGATGGTCGGGGCCACCGATCGGGCCGCGGCGGTGGCCCGGTAGCGAATCCCCCGGTGGGCGGCGTCCAAGAGGAGGGCGGCGGGGTCGGAAAGCGCTTCCGCTTCCCTGATAATAGCGTTATCGTGTTCTCTCATGAAAAAGAGTAGCAGCGTATCACGGGTCGTGCAACTCCTCCGGCTGGAGGCGGACCGCCAGGGCCCCGGAGGCCGGCTGCCGTCGGTTCGCGCCCTGATGAGCCGGCACCGGGTCAGCCCCGTCACGGTGCGCCACGCCATGGCGGTGCTGGCCGGCGAAGGGGTGATCGATGCCCGGCCCGGACAAGGCACCTTCGTTCGGGCCCGGGCCCCGGCCCCGCCGGCCACCGACTTCGCCTGGCAGGGCCTCGCGTTAGGCGGGGCTCGGGTTTCCGCGGAATCGATCGAGGCGCTCTTGGTCGTCCCCGCGCCGGGAGCGATCAATCTGGCCGGCGGGTACCCGGCCGACGACCTCCAAGCCGTCGGGCTGGTGGCCAACGCCATGGCCCGCGCGGCGCGGCGGCCCGGAGTCTGGGGCCGTATGCCGCTCGAGGGTATCGAGGGACTGAGAACGTGGTTTGCCCAGCAAATCGGCGGCTCGATAACCGCCCATGAGGTGCTGATTTGCCCCGGATCGCAGGCGGCCATCTCGACGGCCTTCACCGCCCTGGCACCACCCGGGGCCTCGGTGTTGATCGAATCACCCACCTATCTCGGCGCCATCGTGGCGGCCCGGGCGGCGGGGCTTAACCTGATCCCAGTCCCGACCGATCGGAACGGGGTGTTGCCGGAGATGCTGGCCCAGGCGTTTCTGACCTCAGGGGCCCGAGTCTTCTATTCCCAGCCGACCTATGCCAACCCCACCGGCGCCTCCCTGTCGGAGGACCGGCGTCAGCGGGTCCTCGAAGTCGTCGAGGCGGCCGGAGCGATTCTGATCGAGGACGACTGGTGCCGGGATCTCAGTTTCGAGCCGAACCCTCCCCGGCCCCTGATCACCGGCGACCGCCACGGCCACTGCGTCTACCTCCGATCGCTCACCAAGTCGTCGGCGCCGGGACTGCGGATCGGGGCCATCGTCGCCCGCGGAGCGGCCCTCACCCGACTGACCGCCAGCCGGGCGATCGCCGATTTTTTCGTGCCGGGCCCGATCCAGGAGGCGGCGCTCGAACTGGTTCACTCGCCGGCCTGGCTCCGCCATCTCCGAGAACTCCGGATGAAATTGCAGGCCCGGCGGGACGTCTTGGCCACGGCCGTGCGCCACCACTTCGGTCCGGCCGGCCTAACAGTGGTGCCCGGTGGGGGAATGCACTTGTGGGTCAGACTGCCGGATCGGGTCGATGACGTGGCCCTCGCGGCCCGAGCAGCGGCGGCCAAAGTGATCGTCAGCCCCGGCCGCCAGTGGTTTGCCGCCGAAGCAACCGGCTCGTTTCTCAGGCTGAGTTATGCCGGCGCGCCCGAGGCGGCGTTATCCCGAGCGGCCGGCATCGTGGCCCGGCTGATGACGGCCTGACTCGCTTCGACGGCCCTACTTCCCGGCGAGTGCCAGGCACTCAATTTCAATTTTGGCGTTCAGAACCAAGCCGGCGACCGCCACCGTCGAGCGGGCCGGCGGGTCGGCGGTCCAGTAGGTACGGTAGACCGCATTCATGGCCTGGAAGTCGTTGATGTCGGCCAGGAAGACGGTACACTTGACGACCCGGTCCATTCCGCTGCCGGCAGCCTCGAGAACGGCCTTGATGTTGTCGAGCGTCTGCTTGGTTTCGGAAGCAGTCCCACCTGGCACCAAGCCCTTACCCGGTGCGGTGCCAAGCTGGCCGGAGAGGTAGAGAAAGTCGCCCGCCCGGACCACGGTGCTCAGGTTCGGGTTCGGCGTGTCGCCCGGTTGGCGAAGAACTTCCTTCTTGGCCTGGGCGGCCAGCGGCGCGGCAAGGACAAAGCAGGCAACA
The DNA here is from genome assembly GCA_043769075.1 of Gemmatimonadota bacterium. GTDB lineage: Bacteria > Gemmatimonadota > Gemmatimonadetes > Gemmatimonadales > GWC2-71-9 > SHZU01. Next base: position 2,186 of record JAYVJS010000136.1, read on the forward strand.
GCAAGGGTGAACGAGCGCATAGAGTTTTTCCTGGTAGGGGCCATGGACGCGACAACGGGTGTAAGATATGCTAGTCTTGGATTCTGACCACTCGGAGATGACCTCCACATCGCTCGCTGGGCAACGGTTCTCATGGTATCGGTGCCGGCCGCTACGACGGCCGGAGCCCAAATGACGGCCCCCAATCCCTACCGCCGGGTCGAAGGCGTCTTCGCTCCATTACCTAACGGACGGGCCTGGGGCGCGACCAGTGCCGTGTTTCCGGCCCGCGATGGCAAGTCGCTCTGGGTTGGGGAACGGTGTAGCGCCAATCTCTGTGTGGGATCTCCCTACGATCCGATCCTCCAAATCGACACCGAAGGCCGGATTCTCCGGCAGTTCGGCGCCGGCCTCATTGCCTGGCCCCACAGTATCTACGTCGACGCCGCCGGAAACATTTGGGTCACCGACGCGGTCGGCTATGCCCCGGTACCCCCGGGTATCGGGCACGTGATCTACAAGTTCAGCCCCGACGGCCGGCTCCTCCTGACCCTCGGCAAAAAAGGCGTGGCCGGCAAAACCAAGGACACGTTCAACAAGCCGTCGGCCATCGTCGTGGCGGCGGACGGCTCGCTATTCGTAGCCGACGGGCACGACGCCACCGGCAACAACCGGATCGTGAAGCTCACCGCCGAGGGCGTGTTCATCAAAGAATGGGGCGGCACCGGTCTCGAAAACGGCGAGTTCCGCGACCCTCACGCGCTGGCATTCGATTCAAAAGGCCGGTTGTTCGTGGCCGACCGAGCCAACAGCCGGATCCAAATCTTCGACCAAGAGGGAAAGCACTTGGCTACCTGGACTCAATTCGGCCGGCCGAGCGGGTTGTACATCGATCAGAACGATGTCCTGTATGCCGCCGATTCCGAGTCGAACGCCGAGCGGAATCCCGGCTGGAAACGGGGCATCTACATCGGGAGCGCGGCGACCGGATGGGTCACCGGCTTCATTCCCGACCCCGAGCCTGACCCGGACAATTCCGGCACCAGCGGTGCCGAGGGTGTGGCGGTCGACGCGATGGGGAACATCTACGGCGCCGAAGTCGGCCCGAAAGCACTGCGGAAGTACGTTCGGCGATAGCCGCGCTCTGCTTTTAGTCGGGCACCGGCTCCGACATCTTGAGACTGAATCCCTCGGCGATCTCTGGGTCTCCCTCGTCGCCGAGGACCCGCTTGGCGACGTACTCCCCAATGACCGGGCCGAACTTGAACCCTTCCGCCGACCCGCCGCCCGCCACCCACACATTGTCGAAGTCGGGGTGGCGGTCGATGATGAAGTTCCGGCTGGCCGAAAACTCATAGTGACAGGACCGGGTCTCGATCAGCGGAGCATCCTTGAGCAGGGGGAACCGCTGCTTGAGGAGTTTTTTGGCGCTCTTGTCGAGCTTCCGTTCGAACGAGCGGCTGCTGTAATCGGGATCGAGCAGGCGGTCGCCGCCGATCCGAACTCGAAATCCCCGACTGTCGGGTGTGAGGTTGGGCCAGCCGGTGACCCCGGGGAAGTTCCAGCTTGGCAAATTGGGAAAGTTGAACCGGTCGTCGGCCGGCGGGGTGCCGAAGTAGTGGACGTGGCCGGTCGGGGTCTTGATCCGGGACCCCATCAACGCCGGGAAGAACTTGGGGAACCACGGGCCTAACGCGAAGACATAGATCGCCCCTCGAACGATATTGAACGGGGCGGCCAGCTGCACCTGATCGAGGGTTCTGCCGGCCTGCGGGCCGATCGACGCATGCCCGATCACGAGCTTGCCGCCGGTCCGTTCGACCGCATCCGCCACCACCTGGCAGGCCCGCCGCGCCCGCACGACGCCGGCATCGGGTTCGTATAGCACCACCCCGATATCCTTCAAGTCAAAGGCCGGGTATTGCTTCTGAACATCCGCGACCGCGGGCGTTTCATGGGGAACGTTGAGCTTTTTCCACCATTCCAAGGTCCGCTCGGTAAAGAGCTCGGATTTCTCCCGAAAAATCAGGTCCCCGGTGCGGTAGTAGAGCGGCTGGCCAAGTTTCCGGCCCCACTCGGCGTCGAAGGCCTGCCATGCCGTCATCGCTTTCCGGGCCCAGCTGATCCAGAGGTCCGGCGTGGGCACGTTGCCGTAGGAACTCCGGACACCGCGGGTCTCGTCGCCCGAGGTCGAGCGGGAGTTGCCCGGTCCGTAGGCATCGACCAAGGTGACCGCCGCCCCCATTTGGCGGAGGTGGTAGGCGGTGAAAGCGCCGAAGATCCCGGCCCCGATCACCACCACGTCCGGTGACCGGCCTTGGACCATTCGGGCCGGGACCGGAGCGGCGGTCGCGGTCGCGGGCCGAGCACCTAACGCCGCCAGGCCGGCCTGGGCGCCGGCCACTTTGAGGAAATCGCGACGGTCGAGGCTCATGGGGTCCGGCCTTCCGTTGGAGCAGGCAGTTCGATCCGAATTTGCTTCAGGGGCTCGTCATCGTCCGGCAGGTCGTGTTCGCCGGCTGGAAAACCGTTCAGCTTGAGGACATACGCCATGATCTCGGCATACTGACCCCGGCCGAGCTTGCCCGGCTTGTCGTTCGGCATGGTCGTCCGGATCAAGTTGAAAAAATCGTACACCGACCGACCGGTCCACAGACGCCGAAACGCGGACCCCGTGTACGCGGCGGCCGCATGACAGGCTGAGCAGTTCTTCCGGTAAGTCTGCTGCCCTTTGTCGGCTTGAGACGCGCTGTAGACGCCTTCGAGCGTCGTGCGGCCGGTCGAATCTTGCGACCCGCCGGCCTGGGCGAGGGATGCGGCGGGACGGGCCACCACCAGCCCAATCAAGACAGCGAACCGGCGGAGCATGGTCATTGGGCCGGAAGTTGGCATTCGGTCGAAACGGACGCAACCCCATGGAGGGCCATCGTTCCTCGGATCGCTCGATCCGGTGTTCGAGGAGGCCTAAAGCCCTGGCCTGCCTCGCGATCCGCCCCATTCTGAAAGTGTATAGATATTGTATAGTACAAAATCTTGACAAATAGACGAACCAGCCGTATTCTCCCCAGTCCCTATGCCCGTTTGTAGCATGACCAACCCACCCACCCTCCCGGCGTGATGCGCATCGCCATCGTCGGCAGCGGCGTGTCCGGACTCGTCGTGGCCCAAGGGCTCCGGCCGGCCCACGAGATAACCGTGTTCGAAGCCGATCATCGGATCGGCGGCCACGTCCATACCTGGGCCGTGGAGCGCGGAGGCCGGTCCTGGGCCATCGATTCCGGTTTCATCGTCTACAATGAACGGAATTACCCCAACTTCACCCGGCTCCTCGCCGGACTTCGGGTTCCGACAGAGCCCAGTACCATGAGTTTCAGCGTCCGCCACGACGAGGCCGGCCTCGAATACAACGGGTCGACCATTGGTCAGCTGTTCGTTCAGAAACGGAACGCCCTCCGCCCCGCCTTTCTCAGGATGCTCCACGAAATCCTCCGCTTCAACCGCGAGGCCGCCGCTATCGTCGGGACACTGGGCGACCAGTCCCTCCGCGAGTTGCTCGACCGCGGCCGGTATTCCGAAGCTTTCCGCGACTGGTACCTGCTCCCGATGGGTTCGGCGATCTGGTCGATTCCGGCCGCCACCGTGCTCGAGATGCCGGCTCAATTCTTCGTCCGATTCTTCGCCAATCACGGCATGCTCACGGTGGACGACCGCCCCGAGTGGCGGGTCGTCCGCGGCGGTTCGGCCCGGTACGTCGAGGCGTTGATTGCGCCGTTCCGCGACCGGATCAGGATCGGATCGCCGGTCAGACGGATCGTGCGACGCGACGATCGGGTCGAGATCGACGGCGAGGGGTTCGACCGGGTGGTCTTGGCGTGCCACAGCGACCAAGCGTTGGCGATGCTGGCCGACCCAACGGCCTCGGAACGGGAGGTGCTTTCGGCGTTACCGTACCAGGCCAACGAGGCCGTGCTCCACACCGACGTGTCCGTGCTACCGCGCCGCCGGGCCGCCTGGGGGGCGTGGAACTACCGGGTGAGCGCTCCGTCTTATGCCCCGGCCGTGGTGACCTATAACATGAATATCCTCCAGTCACTCGACGCGCCGGACACCTTCTGCGTCACCCTGAACGGCGACCACCTCATCGATCAGTCGCGAGTGATCGGCCGGGTGCGGTACCACCATCCGGTCGCAACCCTCGCGGGGAGCCAGGCCCGAGCCCGACGAGCCGAGATCAGCGGGATCGCGCGAACCCACTACTGCGGCGCCTACTGGGGCAATGGCTTTCACGAAGACGGGGTCGCCAGCGGACTCGCGGTCGTCGCGGAGTTCGAGTCGCGATGAACAGCTGTCTCTACCGCGGCACGATCCGGCACCGGCGGATCTCGCCGGTCGGACACACGTTCCGATACCCGTTGTTCATGTGCTATCTCGATCTCGCCGAGCTGCCGGAGTTGTTCGACCGCCGCTGGCTCTGGTCGGCCCGCCGGCCCGCGGTGGCCTGGTTCCGGCGAGCCGACTATCTCGGCGATCCGTCGATTCCCCTCGATACGGCGGTTCGGAACCTGATTGCCGGGCAAACCGGTCAGCGCCCCACGGGCCCGATTCGCCTCCTGACCCACCTCCGGTACTTCGGCGTCGCGATGAACCCGGTGAGCTTCTACTACTGCTACGACGCGGCCGGCCGGGCCATCGAAGCGATCGTGGCGGAGATCACCAACACGCCCTGGGGCGAACGCCACGCATACGTCCTGATCCCGAGGGCCGCGCAAGCGTCCGCCCCCTCAATGGGCTTCCGGCTCGCCAAAGAGTTCCACGTGTCGCCGTTCCTGCCGATGGAGATGGGCTACGACTGGACCTTCTCGGCGCCCGGCAACCGGCTCGCCGTCCAGATGAAGAACCTGACCCGGGGCGACCGGGTGTTCGACGCAACGCTGGCGCTCCGGCGGGAACCGATCACCGCAACAACGCTGGCCGCCGCCCTGGCGCGTCACCCCTGGATGACCGCCTCGGTGGCGATCGGGATTTACTGGCAGGCACTTCGGCTTTGGATCAAGCGGGTGCCGTTTCATCCTCACCCCACGCTCCGGAAGACCCATGACGCTGCTGAACGCGCTCGCTGAGCGAGCGCTCCTCCCTCGGCTCGCCCGCCTAACGTCCGGCCGGCTGGTGCTGCGAGATGGCTCGCGGACCGCTCGGTTCGGCGAGGGCGACACACCCCCGATCGAAGTCGTCGTCCACGACCGTCGTTTCTACCAATCGGTCGCGTTCGGCGGGCACGTCGGCGCCGGTGACGCCTATGCCGAAGGTTGGTGGACCACCAATGACCTGACCGGCTTGGTCCGGCTGTTAGCCCACAACCGCGCCGCCCTTGAGGGTCTCGAAACCGGCTGGGCCCGGCTGGCCCAACCGG
>JAYVJS010000137.1:0-3133 GCA_043769075.1 Gemmatimonadota bacterium
CGGCCGGGAAGGGCGCAACATCCGGGCCTTCGAGCTGGCGACCGGGGTGGACTTGATCATCGACGACACGCCCGACACCGTCATCGTGTCGTGCTTTGATCCGATTCGCCGCGAAATCGGGCGCCGGGCGTTAGACGCGTTGATCACCGACGGGCGGATTCATCCCGGCCGGATCGAAGAAATCGTCAAGAAGACCCAGAAGGAGCTCGAAGACCAGCTCGTCGAACTCGGCGAGCAGGCCGCCTTCGAGACCGGGATTCACGGCCTCCACCCCGAGATGATCAAGCTCATCGGCCGGATGCGATATCGGACCAGCTATGGCCAGAATATTTACGAGCACTCAAAGGAAGTCTCCTGGATCGCGGGGATGATGGCGGCCGAACTCCATCTCGATGTGATGCTGGCCAAGCGGGGTGGCCTGCTCCACGACGTCGGCAAAGTGCTGACCCACGAGAGCGAAGGAACCCACGTCCAACTGGGCGTCGAGATGGCAACCAAGTACCGAGAGAGTGCGCTGGTCATCAACTGCATCGCGGCCCACCATGATGACGTGGCCCACGAAACGCCGGAGTCGGTGTTGGTCCAAGCGGCCGACGCGATCAGCGGGTCGCGGCCGGGGGCTCGGCGGGAGGCGTTCGAAACCTACGTCAAGCGGCTGACCAAGCTCGAGGAAATCGCCACCAGCTTCGATGGGGTCGAGAAGGTCAACGCGATTCAGGCTGGTCGTGAAGTCCGGGTCATCGTGATGCCCGAAAAGATCGACGATACCAAAGCCCAGGAGTTGGCCGAGGCAATCGCCAAACGGATCGAGGGGGAGCTCCAGTATCCAGGACAAATTCGGGTCACCGTGATTCGGGAAACTCGCGCCAGCGGACTCGCCAAATGAACGCCAAGATTCTCGACGGCACCACGATCGCCAATGCGATCCGAGCCGATATCGCGGTTGACGTGGCTGCCCTGGTGGCCCGGGGGATCCAGCCTGGGCTGGCCGTGGTGATTGTCGGTGACGATCCCGCGAGCCGGGTGTACGTGGCCAGCAAGGGAAAGGCCTGTCTCGAAGCGGGGATGCACTCGGAGACGATCCGGCTTCCGGAGACGGCCACCGAGGCGGAGCTGTTGGCCGTGGTCGACCGGCTCAACACCGACCCCGCCATTCACGGATTTCTGGTCCAGTTGCCGCTGCCGAAGCACATCAGTACCGAACGGGTCCTGTTGCGAGTCAACCCGGCCAAGGACGTCGACGGCTTCCACCCCATGAACGTGGGCCGGCTGTCGGTCGGGGATCAAACCGCGTTTCGACCCGCGACGCCCTACGGATGCCAGCAGATGTTGATCCGAGCCGGGATTGAAACCAAAGGCGCCCATGCGGTCATTGTCGGGCGTTCCAATATCGTCGGCAAACCGATGGCGAGTCTGTTGCTACAAGACACCCCCGGGGGCAACGCGACCGTGACGATTTGCCACTCCCGGTCTCGCGATCTTCCGGCGATTGCCCGTCAAGCCGACATCCTGATCGTCGCGATCGGCAAGCCGGAGTTTGTCACGGCGGACATGGTCAAGCCGGGCGCGGTGGTGGTCGATGTCGGCATCAACCGGGTGACGGACGCCGGTAGCCCCAAGGGGTATCGGATCGTCGGCGACGTGGCCTTTGGTCCGGTCGGCGAGGTGGCGAGCTGGATCACACCGGTTCCGGGCGGGGTCGGGAAGATGACGATCGCGATGTTGCTCCTCAACACCGTCCAAGCCGCGACCCAGAGCCGGTGAAGCGGCAGTCCCGCTCCTCGCCCGATCTCTTTGGTGTTCCGGCTGGAGAGCCCACCAATCGGCCGGCCTACACGGTGTCGGAGCTGGGGGCCGCCCTCCGACTCGCGGCCGAGGCCGTGGTCGGCCAGGTCTGGATCAAGGGCGAGGTCATCGGGATGAAGACCTACGAGGCGGGGCACTGGTACTTCACGCTCAAAGATGCCGAATCCCAGCTCCGGTGCGTGATGTGGCGGACCTACGCGTCGCGGCAGCGGCTGGTCCCTGTCGATGGCGTCGAAGTCTACGTCCTCGGCACCCCAACCGTGTGGACCCAACGGGGTGAGCTTCGGATCAATGCCGTGGCGTTGTTGCCCACCGCCGGCGTCGGCCTTCAGCAGCTGGCCCTCGAGCGGACCCGCGAGCGGCTCGCGGAAGATGGACTCCTCGACCCAACCGCGAAACGGGCGCTGCCGGCCTTCCCGCGCGCGATGGCGGTCGTGACCAGCGCCGACGGGGTCGTGGTCCACGACATCGTCACTGTGGCGCGCCGGCGATGGCCGTCGATCCGGATCGTGCTGGTTCCCGCGAAAGTGCAAGGCGACGACGCCGTCGATGAACTGGTCCAGGCCCTGGCGATCGTCAATCGGCTCGAGGGTATTGACCTTTGTATCGTCGGCCGGGGCGGCGGGGCACGGGATGATCTCCTCGCCTTCAACGCCGAGCCGGTGTGCCGGGCCGTGGCGGCCGTCCGGGTGCCGACGATTTCGGCGGTGGGGCACGAAACGGATCTAACGTTGACCGACCTGGTGGCGGACCTACGGGCTCCCACGCCGTCGGCGGCGGCGGCCATGGCTTTGCCCGATCGCGGCGCCCTCGGCCGGCAGGTGTCCGCCCTCGGGAGTCGGTTAGGCAGCGGGCTCCGTCGGCGGACCCAGGTCTTGACGGAGCGGCTGGCGCGGGTGTCACTCCGAGCCCGCCACGCGGTGCGCCGACGGGTTGAGGTTCCCCGCCGCCGGTGGGAACGGCTGGCGGCGTCGCTCGACGCCTTGAGTCCCCTGGCGGTCCTGGGCCGAGGGTACTCGGTGGCCCAGCTCGCCGATGGTCGGGTGGTGCTCCGAAGGGAACAGCTTCCACCCGGGACCCAGTTCAGGTTGCGATTGTCGGACGGCACCATCAAGGCGAGGGCGGAATGAGCGAAGATCCGCTGACCACGGACCTCCAACGGCTGGAGGAGATTGTCCAGGCGCTCGAAGGTGATGAGATCGACCTCGACCGGGCTCTGGCCCTGTTCGAAGAGGGGGTCCGGCATCTCAAGTCGGCCAAAGACCGGCTCGCAGCAGCCGAAATCCGAGTCGAACGAGTGCTCGAAGATGCGGACGGCGTCCTGAGG
>JAYVJS010000138.1:0-6169 GCA_043769075.1 Gemmatimonadota bacterium
CGTAGAACTACGGGGTACGCCTCCCCGTAGCCTTGCGGTGCCCGGTTTCTCAGGCTTCGGTGACATTGCTCCGATGCGCACTCTCCGCTCCTTCGCCGCCTCGGCTGGTTTCGCCAGCGTAGCTTGCTCCACATTGCTCGCGGCCCAACAGGCCGATTCGGCGGTGGTCAAACCCAATCCAGCCCGTGGGATGACCAAGTTGGCCCCGATCACCGTTACCGCCACCCGGCAGGCCCAGTTGGTGTTTCGGACCGCGAATCCAGTGATCGTGATCGACTCAGGGGTTATCCGCCGCGAAGCGCCGAACGGAATCAGTGACCTGTTCCGGAATCTCCCGGGTGTCGACGTCACCGGGGTTGGACCGAATCAGTCCCGGCTCGCGATTCGAGGCCAGCGCGGCCAGCGGATCTTGTTGGCGGAAGACGGGATCCGCCTCAACAACTCCCGACGGCAACAGGATTTTGGTGAGCTGCCGGCCTTCACCGATATCAACGGGATCAGTCGGGTCGAGATCGTCCGCGGCCCCGCATCGGTGCTCTATGGCACGGATGCCATCGGTGGGATCGTCAATCAGATCACAATGCGGCCGCCGACCGGTCCAGCGGACATCCGGGCCTCGCTTCTCTATCGGGGGAGCTCGGCCGACGGGCAGAACATGGTTCATGGCATCGTCAGCGGCCGGACCGGCAGACTTGGGTTCCTGGTCGGCGCGGGGTATCGCAACGCCGAGGCCTACCTCGCCCCCGCGGGAACGTTCGGGCGACTCAGCCTGTCTCGCAAAGCCAAGGTCAACGATACCGGCGTGACCGACCATACCGTCTCGGCCAGTTTGGGATACGACCTGTCCGATCATCAGCAACTCAGTCTGCGGGTGTCCAGGTACGATGCCCGCGACGCCGGCTTCGGTTACGTCGATGGTCCGATCCTTGGTGATACCTCCGGCGTCAGAGTCCGTCTCCTCTATCCGGACCAGGGCGTGACCCGGGTGACGGCCGGTTACCACGCTTCGGCGTTAGGCTCACCCGTGGCCGACCGGTTCTCGGCCACGGTGTACCGGACCGCCAACAACCGGATCTTCGATCAGCAAATCGATATCCCGTTTGGGGCGCCGCTCCCGCCCAGCGCTGGGATTGTGGTTCGAAGCCGCAACGTTACCGACATCACCACCCTCGGAGCCCGGCTCGAAGCCGCCAAGGTAATCGGCGGGCGTCACACCCTGACATATGGAGTGGACTGGTATCTCGACCAGTCCGTGAACACCGATTCAAGTACGACGACGACCAATGGCTTCGGGCCGGCGCGGATCCGAACCAGTAAAGCACCGACGATTCCCAACGCCAACGCCTGGAGCGCCGGGTTCTTTTCCCAAGGCGAGTTCCACTTCCATGACCGATTCACCTTCAGCGCCGGCCTTCGGACTCAGACGCTCGGCTCGACGACTCGGCAAACGCTCGGGCTCCCCCGGAGCCGGGGTGGCATTTCCGCGAGCAATCAAACGGTCGTGGGTGGCCTGAGCGGTCAGTTTGCCGCGACCGAGCACATCAACCTGATCGCGACCGTTGGCCGGGCGTTCCGGGCCCCCAACTTGGTCGAGCGTTACTTCGACGGGGTCACGGCCGAGGGGAATGGCTACCTCACCTCCAACCGGACCCTCACGCCGGAAACGAGTCTGAACGTTGATCTCGGGGTCAAAGTCCGCACCGATCGGTTTTACGGTGAATTGATCTACTTCACGAACACCATCAGCGATGGGATCCGGATCGTGCCACTTGGCACCAAGATCAACAACTTCCCGGCGTTCCAGAATCAGAACATCCAGCGTCTCAGAGACCGGGGGTTCGAGGCGCTTGCGGAATTCCGGCTGGTCCAGGGGTTCGGCCTGCTGGCCCACGCAACCAAACTCACGTCGAAGAACGCCGATCAGAACATTCCGGTTGGCGACAGCTACGGGAGCAAAGTGGGGGGCCAGCTGTCGTGGCACGATCCGAAGGGCCGGGTCTACCTCGGGTATGAGATCCGCCATCAGGGGGAACGAAAAGACCTCGTGTTGGTCGCCAACCCGGTGGGTGATCGGCTGCCGGCCTTCACGGTCCATACCGCGCGCGGCGAGGTCCGGTTAGGAGCCTTTGGCGGCGTCAGTCCGTCGCTCGGGATTGCCGTGGTTAACCTGACCAACGCGCTCTACGCGGAGGCGTCGAATACCTCGTTCTTTCGGCCCGAGGCCCGTCGGAGCGTGGTCATTACGGTCCGAACCGACTTCTAGGGGGCAACGGGAGCGGCGATCTCCGTGGTTCGTCCGGGCCTGGCCAGGCCGGTTAGCCGACGAACGGCGTGTCGGGGAGCGGAAACGCCCAGCTGGTGCCCTGTTCCAAGGCGTCGAGTTGGAGTCGGAACGTTCCGATACCAGCCGCGCCCTGCATGAACCCGGTTTGGGCCACCAGGTTCTCCGATTGGGTCCGGTTTTCGGCTTGGGTCCACCGGAGGCCGGCACTGTCGTCCGTGGCCCGCCGGCTGGTGTCGTCGACGATCCGTCGTTGATAGGATGAGTTTGCGTTCGACTGCCGGAACCGGGCCAGGTCAATGCAATACTGCCCGATCCCTACGTTGCCGCAACACTGGCTGACGTTGTTCCAATACCCAGTGGTTCGTTGCTCGGGGACTCCGCTTTCGAACACCCCGCGGGTGAGCGAGTCGACCCAGGCCGACCACCGCGCCTCGCCCGTGATTTGGTGGAGCCGGTAGAACAACCGAGCCGTCCCGACCGGACCGTGGCACCAGCTCAAATAGTAGCGATCCTCACCGCCGCCGCTCTGATGGAAGATCCTCGTGGCTCCGTCTCGCTTGGTCGCGACCGCCTCGAGATAGGCGGCGCCCTTGAAAGCGGCATCGAGGAACGCTCGCTCCTTGGTTTTGCGGTAGAGCGAGGCCAAGAAATAGGAGACGCCGGCCGTACCATGGGAGAAATTCGGATAATTCCGTCGGAACGAACCGGCCGGGAACCACATCGTGCCGCCCTCGGCTGGTTCGCCGGCAGCGATCAAGCGGTGGCCGACTTTGGAGGCCAGGTCCGGCGATCCGGCCTCGAGCAAGAAGAGCCCGGTTCCGGCCAGGCCGCTGATGATGTCCCACGCTTCAGTAGCCTGGGTCCGGGCTCCGATCGGATCGATCAGGTGCCGGGCCTCGTCTCCCCATGGCGTGTTCGGCTTGGCCCGATTGAGACAGGAGAAACTGAAGCTGATCCCGGCAAGGCCGGTATAGAGCCCGCCATCGAGCTTGTCGCCTTCGGTTGCTATGGCACGGAGCAGGTACTTGGCGCCGGCCTCCGCGGCGGCGAACCAGGCGGGATCTTGAGTGGCGTGATAAAGGGCCGCGTAAAACGCCACGACGCCGGGCATTCCGTTGTAGAAGTCGAACCCCACCGATTCAGGCGTCAGGGGATCGGCGGGGTACCGAACCCCATGCTCCGATTCCTGGCGGCTCGATTCGATCCAGCGGGCGGCGCGGAGGGCCATATCGAGATATGGCCGGGCCGTCCTGGTCCGATGCTCGAACCACTCAGATCGGAGGTGGCCCGGCAGGCCGACGAGCGCAGCGCTGGCCGCGAGAAAGCTTCGGCGGGAAGTTGGCACGTGAGCCTCGTCGGTCAGGGCCGGTAGCCGGGGCCCCGGAGGACCCGGCCGGGCTTGGCGCCGGTGTACTTGCCGTTTTCCAAGACCACCTGCCCGTTGACCAACACCTGGCTGATGCCCTCGGACGCTACCATCGGTTCGGCGAACGTTGCCCGATCGCGGATGGTCGCGGGGTCAAACACCACGATATCGGCGGCGAGCCCAATGGCGATCCGGCCCCGGTCATATACCATGATTTCATTGGCCGCGCCGGAGCTGGCCCGTTGGACGGCCGCTTCCAGTGAGAGCACGCCGAGTTCGCGGACGTAGCGCGCAAACACTCGCGGAAAGGCCCCGAAGCCTCGCGGATGGACCGCGTACCCGGTCGCCGCCGGCCCTGCGTCGGTGTCGAACGAGGTGAACTCTTCTCGCATCGCCTTCATCTTGTTGGCTTCCGACATACTCTGCGGCATCGCAAAGACGTCGAACTTGGCGATCTCGAAGAAGATAATCCACGGGTCCTTCTTGGTGGCCGTCGCGATGGCACCGACGGTTTGGCCGTTGTACTGGGCGTATCCGGTCTTGCCCAACCCAGCCACCACGATTCTGTCCCAGTCCTTTCCGGCGTGGGCAAACCAGTTTTCCCATCCCCCCAGTGTTTCCATCTCACGGCGCATTTCGACCCGGGTGGTCGGGTTGTCGAGCTTGGCGAGCAGCGCGTCCTGGCCCTCGGCCCCGTGCTTGGGATGGAGCAATGCACGGATGCCCAGGCCGTTGTTGATGTACGGGTACACATCGACGGCTACCTGTTGGCCGGCGGCCCGAGCGGCTTTGATCCGAGCCAACGCTTGGTCCATCTTGCCCCAATTGCTCTGGCCGGCCGTCTTCAAGTGATAAATGTGGACTGGGGTGCCAGCGGTCTTGCCGATCCGGAGCGCTTCGTCGATGGCTTCGAGGAGCCGGTCACCTTCATTGCGCATGTGGGTGAAGTATCGGCCCCCGTAGGTACCGGCCACCTTGGTGAGCTCGGCGATTTCCTCTTCCGAAGCGTACACGGCCGGCGGATAGATCAGCGAGGTGGAAACTCCGATCGCGCCCGCTTCCATGGCTTCGCGGACATAGCCCCGCATTCGCTCGAGTTCGGCCGGCGTGGCTTGGCGGTCCTTGTCTCCAATGACGATTTCTCGGACCTGGGTGTGGCCGACGGTCTGGACCATGTTCATCGGCAGTCCCGCCTGCTCGAGCTTGGCAAAGAACTCGCGGGTCGTGCTCCAGCCCCGTTCCGTGGCTTCCTTGCCGGCCAGCGGAGCATCGCTGCTTCCTTCACCGGCGTTCAAGGTGGTGATCCCTTGGGTCAGGAGGTTGAAGGCGGCAGCGGGATCACGAATGAAGGGGGCCGCGGTTTGCCCCATCATGTCGATGAAGCCCGGGGTCACCACTTTCCCGGTGGCGTCGATCGCGCGGCGACCGGCGGTTGGGCTGATCCGCCCGATCGCGACGATCTTGCCGTCCTTGATGGCGAGATCGCCGGCGTACCACGGGGCACCGGTGCCGTCGACGATTCGTCCCCCGTGAATCACGACGTCGTAGGCATAGGACTGCTGAGCCCGGAGGGGGCTTGTCAAGGTCACTAACGCCAGGAGAGCGGTTTTCAATTCCATGAGAGTCCTCGGAGTTGATCGAGATTCAGATTGCCGCCGCTCAGCACGCACGCCACTTTCGAACCGGGAGGAAAGTTGACCAGCCCCTGAAGCAGGGCGGCCACCGACGCTGCGGCCGCCGCTTCGGGTACCAGCTTGCAACGTTCCATGATCCAAATCAGCGCTTCGAAAATCTGCTGGTCAGGTAAAGAAACGATGTCGTCGACAAATCGCTGGCAGACCGAGAAGGTCACGTCACCGACGGTCTTGACTCGGAGTCCGTCGATCACTGTCCGGCAGTCGATGGTGGTCACCTTGCCCGCCTTGATGCTTTCTTGCATGGCGGCTCCGTCGGATGATTCGACCCCGATGATGCGAGCTCGGGGGTTGTGGCTTTTGACTGCCATTGACACCCCGGAGATCAACCCGCCGCCGCCGATCGGGACAATGACCGCGTCGACCTCGGGCCAGTCATCGACGATTTCCAGGCCGAGGGTACCCTGTCCGGCGATCAGGTTGGGATCGTCAAACGGACTGATGTAGACCAAGCCCTCGCTCCGGACCAATTCCTTGGCCCGCTCGTTGGCTTCGTCCCAGATCCGGCCGTGGAGAACCACTTCGGCCCCATATCCTCGGGTGGCCGCGATCTTGGCGGGGGTGGCATTCTCGGCCATGCAAACCACGGCCCGGATCCCGTGAATCTTGGCCGCCAGTGCCACGCCCTGAGCGTGGTTGCCGGCCGAAGAGCAGACCACCCCGCGGCGCTTTTCATCGGCGGTCAGGAAGGTGAAGCGGTTCAACGGGCCCCGGAATTTGTAGGATCCTACTCGCTGGAACATCTCGGCTTTGAGTCGGATGTCGTAGCCGGTCAGTTCCGAAAGCTGCCGGCTTCGGAGCAGGGGGGTGTGGTGAATGTGGGGG
>JAYVJS010000139.1:0-9610 GCA_043769075.1 Gemmatimonadota bacterium
CGTCGACGAAGGTGCCCTCTTTGTTGAGGATCGCCGAGTACTGGACCTGGCCGGTGGCGAGCGCGCCGACGTCGTTGGTGGTAATCCGATTCACGAAGGCGTTCCGGTCGGGGCCGGTGACCTCGAACTCGCCCATGTGGGAGACGTCGAACACCCCGCAGCTGTTCCGGACCGCCTGATGCTCGGCCATGATGCCGGCCGCATACTGGACCGGCATTTCCCAACCAGCGAAGGCCACCATCTTCCCGCCGAGGGCGCGGTGGAGGTCGGCCAACGGAGTGCGGAGCAGACTGGTCGAATCGCTCATAACGGCCGGGAGCTTTCAGGTCAGTGGTTCAGGGGTGTGAGGTCGTCGAGTGCCAAAATGGCAGCAGGAAACTAGCAGGATCACTCGTTCGGGGCGAGGTTGACCGGGGCGCCGCCGATACCTTCGTCCTGATTCTTCCAGTCGTTTCGTTTGGCTGGTCCAAAGGAACTGAACTGCAGGACAGGATGAACAGGATGAACAGGATGGTGGTTTTCCAGCTCGGAGCTGAGGCTAGGCGTGGCGGAGAGCGTCCACCACTGGAGGCCCAGGCGGAATCATCGCATACGACGGCACCGCCACGCTGGGGGTTCCCGACGGGATCCTGGCCGTGCCGTGGTGGCACCTGTAACCGAGCGCCGAGTGCCGAGTGCCGAGTGCCGAGACTGCCGAGCCTTCCGCTCACCGTACAATGCGGTACCCGACCACCAATGGGGTTCCGTCGTCCTCCACGGTCGCGACCCATAGGTGCCCCGCGTCTGCCTCAAGCAGTCGCAACTGGTCGGCCGGTGGAATTGACAGTTTGGCCAGGGGCTTGCCGTTCCGGTCGAAGATCGAAAAGTCGGCTGGGGGCCCTCCGGCATCGGTGACAGGATTGGTTCGCAGCCAGATCGTACCATCCCGGCCGACGTTCAGCGAGAAGGCTGGGGGAAGGAACCGTGGGCGGTAGAGCGCCGCCCGAAGATCGGCTTCATCGCCTTCTATTTTGGGGCCGCCACGAATCGGGATGCGGACCGCGCGCAGCAGCCCGGAGACAACGCCGTCCAGCTCTGACCGATTCAGCGGCAAAGGCTGGTAGGGGACTGAATTGCGGGCGATCGTGTCGCCACCAGGGTTTAACACGGTAATTGTAAACGCGGACCGGACGCCAATCGGTGGAACCTGGCGATCAACGACCACAAGAGAACTCCCGTCCTTTGGCGTCGCCAGCAATGGATCGTCACTGAACGGCTGGTCGGTGTTGCTCTCGCCAGGGCTGCCTTCGACGAGGACCTTGAACCTTAGCCCGCGATGGACAGACGCAACGCGCGCGATAGTTCGAACCCGTCCACTTGAGGATTCGATGATCGCGACCGGAGTCGTTGCTCCGCCCGAGGGCGTTGGGTCGTCGGCGAAGTTCGAGCCCTGAACCATCACGCCACCATTCGCCAACAGCGCGATTGGCCTGACTCCAGAAGACCCCGGAATTGCCCCTTGGCTAATCGGGCGGCTCCGAAGGTATTTTCCTTCTTGGTTAAAGAGCGTCAGGCGGTGCTGAGCGAAATCGTAGACCCAAATTGAATCCCCCCGCCAACCCATGCCGCCGGGGCTCTGCAACTCGCCAGGGCCGCCGCCCCGTCGAATAAACTCAGCGGTTCCCCTGCCGTTGGCGCCGTGAACTCTGACAAATGGCTCCGACCGGTCGAGAACAACGACCGCGCCGCCCCGGGCAATCACGACACCGACCGGCCCCATGAGGCCGAGGCCGGCCCGCCCGATCTCGTATTCCTTTGCAACCCGCCAGACGGGAAGGCTCTGATTTCCGCCGCCCGGAACAGCAGGCGGACGTGGGCCCGAACCGATCACCAAAGCGGCCGCGGCCAAGGAGAGCAGCAACCGGACCAACCGGGCCGTCACGGTCGGCTCCATCGCGATTGGCGTGAACCGTAAGCCATCACCTTAGTGCCACGCCCACCGGTAAGCGACTAGCTCCGGCCCAGCGATCCGCCGAAAAGCGATAAGGGTGTTCTGGCCCGGAACGGAGGCTACGAACCCGAACGGCGTATCGAGGGTCGCCGTCCGGTTCAGTCGCCCTGATCGATCGTAGGTAACAAGGACCCGCATCAGAGAGAAGGGATCGGCGAGAACCTGAACGAAGCCAGTGTCGAGTTGGAAGGTTCCAGTCGAGACGAGTCGAAATCTGATCGGCGCAACGTTTCGGGGGAACGCGGCGACCGCCACATTTGGCGCGAACACGGCCTCAATTCCGCCATTTAGATCCAGCAAGTAGTTGTTGAAGGGATAGAATCTTGCGCTCGCCACGACTTGGAACCCGTCGCTTGTAAGGACTAGACCATCCTGCATGGGAGCGACTCCAAACGAGAACTCGGGCTGAGACTGCGGGCGGTACAGGGCCGCCGGAAGATCGGCTTCATCAACGCTCACCGGGCAAAGTGCTAGTTCTTCTCTCTCTCTCTCTCTCTCTCTCTCTCTCTCTCTCTCTCCTCCTCCTCCCCCGAGATGGACGTCGACGAGGACCGCAAACCGCAGGAGGTCGGCATCAGTGTGAAGGCGTAGTTTTCGCCTGATGTTGGTCCGATGGAAGTGGACCGTACGAACGGCACTCCCGATCAGTGAACTCATCTCGTTGTTGGTCATACCCCGTGCAATCAGTTCAAGAACGAGCTGTTCTCTGTCGGTCAGGCGGTCCTTGACCACTTCGATTGCGGCGGCGGCCGAGTCCTCATGACTGGCGACTAGGGGGCAGACGTACCGCCCCCCTACGAGGGCTGCTTCGAGCGCAATCTGCAATTCGGACGTGCCCGCGAACTTGGGGAGGAAAGCGTTGGCTCCAAGTGCTAGTGAACGCTCGGCGACGAGTCGCGGAGCGTACTGCGTAACAATGACGATGCCGACCCGTGGATGGGAGCGCCGCATCGGCCCAATGAGGTGTAGGCCGTGGACGTTCGGCAAAACGAGGTCGAGGACAACCAAGTCCGGCTGAACCCTTGCGACGAGATCGAGTACCTCGGCGCCGTCACCGGTTTCGCCGACAACGCAACAGCGGGGCTGGACCAGTAGGCGAAGCCCTTGACGGAACAGGTCGTGATCGTCTGCGATCACGAGAGAATTCTGAATCATCGGGTACCGCCGCCCATGGGCCGGGTGCCCACTCGATGGCCGTTTCGCTTTCGTCCCGACCGAACCCGCCGGCCACTTGAGGATGCATCGTATCAGGATAGTAGCAGAATCGTCAAGGGCCCTTCGACGAGAACCACCCCGGGGTGGCGAAGCCGACGACCTGGCCGATCCCGCATGCCAGCCGATGTCAGTGTTGACAGCTTGCGCGCTCAGTGCAGCGTTCCTACTGTCAATTGTAGCTCGTGACCGTTGGCGATCAAGGGGGCTCAAGCGGAGGGTATGGATCCCCAATGTTTCGACATCCGGTCGCTGTTCCTGGGGCGAGCGTGCGGCGGCCATACTCACATCATTCGGTGGCGCCGCACAATCGACGGGAAGAAGCCAGTAACGGTGTTGGACGATTGATTTCCTTGGTTAGGCTAGGCCCCGAGTCAGAGCCGGATCGACAAATGACGATGATGCCGCCGGACCCGTACAACACGCGGTTGGCCGCTCGGGCCGGGCGGTGGCTTGGTCTGTCCGTCAGCATCGCCGTGAGTTGGGCTTGCGTCCCAACACCGAAGTCCGACGGCGGGCCGCAACCTCCGACAGTTGAGTTGATCGAGGAACGAGTAGTGTCGGTTGACCCTCGTTGGATGATACGAGGGGGAGTGTTCGGCGACAGTGGTCAACTCGCGGTGTTTGGGGACTCAGGCGTGCACCTGTCCTCCGACGATGGATGGTTTGAACGAGTCTGCTCAAAGTTGAAGAGGCCCGATGCGATCGGATTTCGCGGACGTGGCGTTTTCGATGTGCTTGACAGAGCCAACAAGAGGGTCGTTCGACTCGAGCCAGGTGGAGCATGCAAAATCGCCTTTCCGCTAGACGTCGCCGGTTCGATCATGGCGGGGGCGCCCAGTGAGAGCGGGTGGTACTTGATCGTCGTCGAACCGGACCACGACGTCCCGATGCTCGCCCACTTCGAGGGCTCCGGCCGCAAGCAGTGGACGAAGCCCATCCCTCTTCCGCTCGCCTCCGGGTCAGAGTTCCTCGTTTCAAGCAGCGGAGGCAATGCGGTCGTTGCGCGCTTCATGGCGCCACACGATTGGGTCGTTTTGAACCAATTGGGGGTCGAGATCGTGCGGCATAGGGGTAGCGACAAGTCATGGTTCCCAGTCGGCGTTGACGCTGACCATCCGCAGCGCGCAGATTGGCGAAGCGTCGGAGTCTTGTTTGTAGGGGACGGTTTCATAGAGACCATCGTGGATTTGAACAGCGATGACCGTATTCTGGCAGCCTTCCCTCGAGGCGGCGGCCCGGCATCGGTAAGGCGGCTGGCTACCGCTCTCGGCTTCTTTGCTGCTAATGATTCTAGGCTGCTGGCAATGAGGCGAACCGATCGCGCCGAGCTCGTGGCATACAAAGTGTCCTGGCACCATTAGAACCAAGATCACTATCAATCAAGGAGCGGAAAATGAACAAAGGATTTCTACGCCTGACAATCGGCCTGGCCGGGGTGTTCGGCCTCGCCGCGCCACGTGCGGCCTCGGCGCAACAGACGAACTGCTGGCTATGCGTGGCGCCGCCAGGGCTTCAATCGTGCCTTCCTTTCGGGCCCGGCAAGAAGGTCTGCACTATCCAATCCGGAACCTGTTACCTAAGTGGGAGCCCATGTGGCTTTACCCGGATGAAGGACCTGAGTCCGGATGGAACGGTCCTAGTAGGGGCCCAGGAACGACTCAAGGTCGCTGCGCCAGGTCCGTGGGCTTTTTTAGACGCCGGTCGGTCCGTTGATCGCAATTGCAGCGGCCACATTACGTCGCGCCGGTACGACGTGCCTGAGGGGATTAAACTCAGGAAAGCAACGGCGTCGATCTCGATCTGACACGACCCGGAAACCGTTCGACTCGGGTGCCAGGGCACCATTCGAACTAGTGACTGGAGCAATCCCATGATGTTGGCGAGAATTGTGATGCTGTTTGCTGGGCAGCTGGCGCGACAAGACACCTTGAGGGCCGCACGAGAGGTTGAATTCCGACTTGATCCGGTCCTCGCCTTTGATCGCAATTCGCTGGCGGACGCACCGCCCGACATGACCCCTAGTCTTGTTGTGTTGGGTCCAAATCTCGAGGCCTTCGTGCTGGATGCCAAGGGGTCTCGAATCCTCGCTTTCGCCCGTTCTGGGCAACTCCTGTGGGTGTCGGGCCGCTCAGGACGGGGGCCCGGAGAGTTTGTCGCTCCGGCTACCTTGGCCTATTCGGCCGAGGGTCTGTGGGTTGGGGACATTGCCGAACGCCGGGTCCAGCTTTTCTCGCCAAAGGGGCGCCTCGTCTCAGAGCACTCGATGCTGTCCTCTACCGCCGCAGGTGGCATCCCGAGTCCGCCAGCAGTAGTTCTCGCTGACCGCACTGGCCTAGTCGAGCCGATCAAGGAACTGTCAAATTTTCACCCATCGTCGTACTTGGTGAGGATTGACCTTGAGGGCAGGGTCGTAAACCAACTAGCCAAACTGCCGCTGAAGGGCATGCTATTGCGGTACGATTTTCCCACGGCTGACCTCCAGGCATTTGCTGTGCAGCCGTTTGCCTTCTTTGATCGGGTGGGGTTGACCAGTGCGTACGGCGGGCGGGCTTACATCGTAGAGCAGACCGACCCGCCCCGCGGCGCGAGGCGCTGGTGGTTCCGCGTCGTTGGGATAGGGTCCGGCGGCGACACCGCCTATAGTCTACGCAAGGAGTACAGACCTCTACCTCTTGAGGAAAGCCGGTTTGAGTCGGATATCGCGGAGCGAGTAAGCGGGTTACTCGCAGTGGGTCGGCCGGCCATGGGGAGCCGACCGGACCCGGCAGCGGTGGTCCGACGCTCGGTGGTCCGACCGAGGACGTTGCCTCCGGTGACGAAGGTTGTGGCCGCGCAAGACGGCAGAGTCTATCTTCGGCGGGAAGACCCTGGCACCAACGAGGTGAGATGGACGATATTGAACGGAACCGGAGAGTTAGTCGGGTGGTTTCGTGCGCCAACTGATCTTGAGGTCGGTGGTGCGAAAGGCGACACCGTTTTGGCTATTTCGACTGGAAAAGACGGCAACCGAACCGTTAGGCAGTATCTTCTCCGGAGGTTATCACGATGACCGAAGCACGCTACGGCTCAGCGTTGGCCTTGACGGTCCTGTTTTTCGGAACGGTCCATCCCGTCGCCTCTCAGCCTCGGATCCGCGGACGGGTTGTTGACTCGACTGGGGGTGGCCTCCCAGGCGTGAGCATATTGGTAGGCGCTGCTGGATCGGCGTTGACAAATGAGGCCGGCCGTTTCGAGCTCTCGGCGCCTGGGCCCTTGCCCTGGACACTCCGAGTTCTCAAAGTCGGGTTCACTCCTTTGTCGGTGATCATTCGCGGTCCCGTCGCCGTGGACTGGGACTCGACCATGACGATGAGGCCGGCCGTGCTCCGACTCGACGACCTCAAGGCGACAGCGGCTGTGAACGACGTCGTCGCACGGCGCCTCTCTGATTTCGAGTTCCGACGACGGGTTGGCTCGGGGAAATACCTGACTGAGGAGGACATCCGCAAGCGCAGCGGGACGCGCACTGCGGAACTGCTGCATGGCGTACCAGGAGTGACGGTGTCCTACAACCCTCCTGGGGTACCAGGAGGAACCGGGATTCGTTTCGCCCGCTGCCACGGAGCAGGGATCAGCGTTTGGATTGACGGGTTCAAACAACGGCCCGATACGTTTTACCGCCGGGACGACTCTTACGAGCGAGCCCAAGTAATGGCCGGTATGGTGGCCGACATGCTTGATCGGGTCGCTCCCCAGCAAATTGCCGGAATGGAAATCTACCGAGGGGTCAGCCAACTCCCGGCCGAATTTAGGGAGGACAGCTGCGCCGCCATCGTCATTTGGACGAAGTAGCACGGGCTCCGCAGAGGTGCCACGACCCCGAGACCGACCGCCCGGGGCGACTTGGACGTGTTGTCTGGAGCCTCGCAGCTAGATCCCGTCGACTTAGGCACGTTGGCATTTTGGCCGTGCCGTGATGGCGCCTTTGATCTCGGCTGCATCGGCTCACTGTACGATCCGGTACCCGATCACCAATGGTGTCCCGTCGTCCCCCTCGGCCGCGACCCAGAGATGATCGGCGTCTGCCTCAAGCAATCGCAGGTGGTCGGAGCCTCCCGATACCTTCGTCCGTTCTTCCAGGCGTTTCGTTTGGCTGGCGTAAATGAACCGAACTGCGGGACAGGATGAACAGGCTGAACAGGATGAAAGGGATGGTGGTTTTCCAGGCTCGGAGCTGAGGCTAGGCCCGGCGGAGGGCGTCCACCCGGAACGCGAACGCCACTCCGCTGAACGAGATCCAATTGGTGGTGCTGGTGACGAACCCGTTGGTTGGAGGTCATCAGGCAGGTCAAGTCCCGAATGTTGTGTAAAAGCTGAGTGGGCTCCTCGGCTCTTCCGTTAGGCGGCCTTCGCCACCTCCAGCAACTTCATATCCAGGTACTGCCGATCGCCCCAGATCGCCGTCGCCGCGATCGCGACCGCCGTCCCCAGCCGCAGGGCACTCGCCCGATCCGGAAACGCCCCGACGGCGCGGGTCCGCCGTTTGATCTCGCGATGCAACCGCTCCACCCCATTCGTCGTCCGGAGCCGGACCCAGTGCGGCTTGGGGAAGGCGAAGTACGTCGTGGCCGCCGCGAAGCCGGCCCGCAGACACGCCACCGCCTCGGGGAGCTGACGCTCCCAGGTCGCGCCGAAACGCGCCAGCCGGGTCTTGGCCTCGGCGAGGCTCGCCGCCTGGACTACCGCCATGACCTCGCGCGCCACCCGGGCCCGCAGCGCGGTGCGGCACCTGCGTGAGCACGTTGCGCCCGAGGTGGACCGTGCACCGTTGGCGACGCGCCTCGGGGAGCCAGTGCCGCACCGCTGCCGCCAGCCCCGCGTGGTCATCGGCGATGACCAGCTGCACCCCGCTGAGCCCGCGCTCGGTCAGCTGCGCCAGCAGCTCGCGCCAACTGGCTTCCGACTCTTCCGCCCCCAGCGTCACGCCTAACAAGTGCCGATAGCCATCCGCGCCGACCGCGTACGCCACCAGGACCGAGACGTGCTCCACCCGCCGGGCCCAGCGCGCGCCGCAAACCCTCGACGGTTTGCGTGAGCCGCTGCGTGACACGGCTCACGGTCGACCGGCTGACCCGCTCGCCCAACAGGGCCGTCGTCACCGTGCCCAGCTTCCGGGTCGAGACGCCGCTGACGTAGGCGCTCGTGAGCAGCCCATCCACCGCGTCCATCCGCCGCCGGTAGCGACCGAGGACCTGGCTCGGCCGGCCGCCGCGCCGCCCGCGCGGCATCGCCAGGTCGACATGCCCCAGGCTGGTCAGCAACTGGCGCGGATAGTGCCCGTTCCGTTGGTCCCGTCGGCCCCCGACCCGGGCATACCAGTCCGCCCCGACCACCGCGGCCAACTCCGCCTCCAGGCAGACCTCCAACCCGACCCGCACCGCGCCCCGCAGCACCGCCCGCAGATCCTGACCGATCACCTCTTGCGGAACACCGGTCACACCACCATCGTCTCTCATGGGAGCTCCTTGGCGATCACGGCGTCAACCGCGATCGGCTCGTTAGGGTTTCGAAGACCCAAGGAGCTTCCACTCTTCTTCCCCGCCTGTCCAGGGAAAGAACTATTTACACAATTATAGGGACACTACCCATCAGGCAGCCAATGGCCCCGGGACGCCCGCGGGCTTTTGGCGTTTCGGAGGCACCAAGCGAAATCATCGCATACGACCGCACCGCCACGACGTGGGTTCCCGACGGGATCCTGGCCGTGCCGCGGTGGCACCTGTAACCGAGCGCCGAGTGCTGAGGCTGCCGCTCACTGTACGATCCGGTACCCGATTGCGTATTCCGGTCATCGTGAACAGCTAGATCGGCATCGTGATCACTTGGATCGGTGCTCGTGATCAATGCCGACGCGATGCTGGCCTGTCTAGGCGTCCGACCGAGGCCTCTCCTTTCCCCATGATGGTCCTTCGAGCACGGTCCGGTGGGCGTTGTGGAGCACCCGATCGCAGATCGCATCGGCGATAGTAGCGTCGCCAATCTGATCGTGCCAGTGCTCGACCGGCAGTTGGCTGGTGAGGATCGTCGAGCGCGCGGCGTACCGATCCTCGATGATCTCCAGGATGTCGCGCCGATCCTGGTCCCGGAGCGGGGCCAGCCCCCAGTCATCCAAGATCACCAAGTCGGTCCGGGCGAAGCGAGCGAGGAGCCGGGCATAGGTCCCGTCGGCGTGGGCGAGGGTGAGCTCCTCGACCAGGCGCGGGACGCGGCGGTAGAGGACCCGGGCCCCGGTCCGACAGGCCTGGTGGGCGAGGGCACAGGCGACGAAGGTCTTCCCCGTGCCGGTGGCGCCGGTGAGGAGCACGTTCTGGTGGTCGCGAATCCACCGCCCGGTCGCGAGCTGGCGGAGGAGGGCTTTATCGAGGG
>JAYVJS010000140.1:0-8097 GCA_043769075.1 Gemmatimonadota bacterium
CGTGACCCCGATGCGCCGCCCCGCGTCGGCGTAACCGGCCGGTTGCCACCGGCCCCCCGCTTCCGTATCGTTCTCCTGATGTCGCCGTTCCCCAATCCCCTGCGATTCGCCGCCGTCCTGGTGGCTCTCGCCGGCTGCGCCGCCACGACGCCTCCGGCCGAACCGCCCGATGAGCGCCTCCTCGTCCTCAACGCGGGTGAGAACTCGGTGAGTGTCTTCCTCGTCGAGGCAGCGGCAACGCCGACCAAGATTTCGCTGGGCCCGACCGCGGCAACGGCTGCCGATGTGGCGGCTCGCGGCCAACTCGCGGTCGTCGCCGGGGGGGCCTCGGACGAGGTCGTCGTGCTTGACCTGCTCGTCCACCGGGTCCGACGGACGATCAAGCTGGCGCCTGGGAGCCGACCGGTTGCCGTGGCGATGGTCACCGATGGCCTGGTGTACGTCGCCAATGCCGGCACCAACACGGTCACCCGCATCGACATCGCCACTGGCGACACCGCCAGCGTGGCCGTCGGCAGATACCCGCGGGACCTGCTGCTGACCCGAGGGCGCCTCTTCGTCGTCAACGCCAACATCGGTCCCTGCAGCGCGGGGCTTTGCTCCCTGGGGCCGAGCTGGCTTACGGTAATCGATCCGGAAGCGAACACCCGTGCCGCTGGGCGCGATTCAATCCCACTGCCAAGCCAAGGCAACGCCCAGTCGGCCGCCATTGGAGGCGATGGCCTGATCTATGTAATCAATGCCGGAGACCCGGCTGCCGAATTGGCGGGACGTCTCTCAATCGTCGATCCGATCCAGAGGGTGGAAGTTGGCAGTTTCGGCGGATTTGGGTTCCTTCCCGCCGCCATCACCTCCGATGGATCGGAGCGGCTCTTCATCGCTTCCGTCCCGGACGGGCTGATGGAATTCAACACCCGGAACCGCCGGGTGGTGCGCGGGGCGGGGGACGGGATTCTCGGCAACAACATCGTTGCGGCTGCGGTCGACGCCGAAGGGCGGATCTACGCGATCGAAGGCGGCGACTGCACCTCGGCGCCAACCGGACGGCTTCGGGTTTTCCGCGCCGACCTGACGGAATCGCGAAACCTCGGCCTCGGCGCCTGCCCGGTGGCGCTGACCTTTGTTCAGCCCTCCGGGTTGGTGACCGGCCCGACGAACTGATCTGACCGGTAGGCTGGTCGCGCCCGATGGCATCCCTTGAGACGATGGCGACGATTCTGTCGACCATTCCCTACGGCGAGACTTCGAAAGTCGCTCGGCTGGCCACCCGGGAACTGGGCGTCGTCAGCGTGATCGCCAAGGGCGCCCGGCGCCCGAAGAGCAAATTCGGCGCGGCCTTGCAGGTCCTTTCGGATGGGACGGCCGCGATCGTGCTGGCGCGACACTCAGACCTCCACACCCTCACGGGCTTCGACGTCGCCCGCCTTCATTCCGGTCTCGCGGCCAACATCGAACGGTACGCGGTCGCCTCGGTCCTGGGAGAATTGATGCTCCGATTCTCGACCCACGAGCGCCAAGTCGAGACCTATGATTTCTTCCGCCACTCCCTTGATGTCGTCGAGGCGGTGCCCGGCAATGCGGTGGCCGTTGTCGGCCTCCGCTCGATTTGGGGCGTCGTGAAACAGCTCGGTTTCGCCCCAGCCCTGGCGGCCTGCGCCCGCGACAGCGTCCCGGTTTCCTGGGACGGCGATACGGTGCCGTTTTCTCCGGCGCACGGCGGAGTCCTCTGTCGGACCTGCGCCCAAACCGCCGAGACCAGCCGCTTGACCCGCCGCGACGTCGAGGACCTCGAAGCGATGGTCCACGGCCGCGGCGATCTTCCCGCGCTCGATGGCCGCTATCTCGCCGCCCATCGCCGCCTCCTCGAGCGCTACATTCGCCACCATGTTGCCGAGGGGCTGGCGTTGCCGGCGCTTGGGTTCTGGGCCGATATGGGATGGAACCCCGGCCCATGATCATTGGCACGGCCGGCCACATTGACCATGGCAAGTCGACCCTCGTCACCGCGCTGACCGGCCGAAAGATGGACCGGCTCGCCGAAGAGCGGCGGCGAGGCATCACCATCGATCTCAATTTTGCACCGCTCGATTTGCCGGGGCTGCCGGCCGCCGGCCTGATTGATGTGCCCGGGCACGAAGACTTGATTCGGACCATGGTCGCCGGCGCCTCCGGGATCGATCTCGTCTTGTTGGTCATCGACCTCGCCGAGGGCCCAAGGCCCCAGACCGAAGAACATTTGGCCATCCTCGAACAACTCCGCGTGCCCGCCGGGATCCCAGTCTTTACCAAGGCCGACACCGTTGAGGCCGAATGGGCCGACCTGATGGTCGCCGACGTGATGGCCCGCCTGGCCCGATCGTCGGTTCGGTTCGAGGCCCCTGCGATCGTATCAGCCCACACCGGCTTTGGAATCGACCAACTCCGCTCCCGGCTCGGCGATTGGATTCGCGCTGCGACCGCCCGTGACGATGAGGACCTGTTCCGGATGCCGATCGACCGCGGCTTCAGCGTGGCCGGTGTCGGGACCGTGATTACCGGCACGACCTGGTCGGGCCGAGTCGAAGTCGGCGAGTCGGTTCGGCTCCTTCCCGGCGACCAGGTCGCTCGACTCCGGTCGATCGAATCGTACGGCCAAGAGCGCCCCCGAACGGAGCTCTCGGCGCGAACCGCGTTGGGGCTTGTCGGCATTGACCGGACCGCGGTCGGGCGCGGCCAGGTGGCGGTTGGCACCGGCGCCGATTGGGTCCCGACCTCGCGAATTGATGTCGCGGTCGAACTGCTCGCCTCGGCCCCAACGACGATCCGTTCCCGATCGCGGGTTCGGGTTCACCTGGGGACCGCTGAGGTCTTGGCCCGAGTCGCCCCCCTCGCTCCGATTCCGAAGGGCGGTACCGGGCTCGCGCGCCTGGTGCTTGAAACGCCGATCGTGGCCCGAGGCGGTGATCGGTTCGTGTTGCGCAGCTACAGTCCTCCAACCACCATCGGCGGGGGATGGGTCGTGGACCCCACGCCTGAACCAAAGTGCACCTGGCCCGAGGGACTCCATCGGACTGACCCGGGGCCTCGGCTCGATGCCCTCGTCGCCCGACGACGATTCGGGCTGAGCGAGGCCGCGATCCCATTGCTCCTCGGCACCCCGCCGAAGGAAACCGCCCGGCTCGCGAAGCGAGCCAAAGCCATCCGCCTGGCTGGACGCCTCGTCGAGCCGGCCACGATCGCAAACCTGGAGCGCGCCGCACTGAACGCCCTCACCGACTTCCACCGGCTCCATCCGGACCTCTCGGGGCTGTCGACTGAGACCCTTCGCCAAGGCCTCAAGGCACCAGAGGCCCTGGCCGGCGCGTTGGTCGACGACCTTCGGACTCGTGGCAAACTGATCGAGCGCGAAGGGTTGGCGGCTCTCCCGGGGTTCCAGGGCTCTCAAGTCGCCGGGGCGGCGGTCGACCAGTTGGTCGGCTTGCTACGAGCCGCCCGGCTCGAGCCGCCCGATACCGAGGAACTCAGTCGGCTCATGGGTTTGCCGCACCTGGCCGGCCTCCTCAAGCGAGCCGTCGAAGCCGGCGCCATTGCCGCCGTGGAACGCCAGCGCTACTTCAGCACCGAGGCACTCACGGAGTTTCGCGCCGCCGTGACGACCGATCCGGTTGGGGCCGAGATCATTCCCGCAACGGTCCGGGAGCGTCTGGGTGGTCTTTCCAGAAAATTCATGATCCCTTTACTGGAGTGGGGCGATCGTCAAGGCCTGACGTACCGAGATCCGGCCGGACGGCGGTTTCGACGCTAGCCAAGTGCTGCCATCCCGGCAGAGGTCTTCGGTACTCGACTTGCTTTGACAGGCGCCGACCCGAGCCCAACTGCCACCAGGAGCTTTCATGATCCGCCCCGAACGCCTGACCATCAAAGGGCAAGAAGCTTTTCGCGACGCCATTGCGGCGGCCCGGGCCCGCGGCAATCCGGTCGTCAACGACGCCCACCTTTTTGCCGCCCTCCTCGGCCAGCCGGAAGGCGTGGTCCAGCCGTTGCTCCAGAAGGCCGGTCTTAACTTGGCCGCGTTAGGCGAAGCGGTTGAGCGAGACTTGGCCAAGTTCCCGACTCAAACGGGTGGGGGTGAGCCGACCGTCAGCCGAGAGTTGCACGCGGTGTTCGTCCGAGCCGAAAAAGATGCCAAAGCCCTCGGCGACGCGTATGTCTCGACCGAACACCTCTTGCTCGCACTGGTGGAGGAAAAGGGTACCTCAGCCCGGGGAGTGATTACCGGACTTGGGGTCGATGGCGACGACCTTCGCGCCGCGCTCGAAGGGGTCCGAGGAAGCCACCGAGTGACCGACCAGTCGCCCGAAGCGACCTATCAGGCGCTGGAGCGCTTCACCCGCAACTTGACCTCGCAGGCTCGGGCGGGGAAGCTCGATCCCGTCATCGGGCGAGACGAGGAGGTCCGCCGGGTCATGCAGGTCCTCTCCCGCCGCACCAAGAACAACCCCGTGCTGATCGGCGAACCCGGCGTCGGCAAGACGGCCATTGTCGAGGGCTTGGCCCAACGTATCGTCTCGGGCGACGTCCCCGAGAGCCTCAAATCGAAAGAGATCATCGCACTCGACGTCGGCCTCCTATTGGCCGGTGCCAAGTATCGCGGCGAGTTTGAGGAACGGCTCAAGTCGGTCGTCAAAGAGCTCACCGAGGCCGAAGGCCATTTCATCGTCTTCATTGACGAACTCCATACGATCGTCGGAGCCGGTGCGGCCGAGGGGGCCGTCGACGCCAGCAACCTGCTCAAGCCGGCGCTCGCTCGCGGAGAACTCCATGTCGTTGGGGCCACCACGCTTGACGAGTATCGGAAACATGTCGAGAAGGACGCCGCGCTCGAGCGGAGGTTTCAGCCGGTCATGGTCGCCGCACCGAGCGTCGAGGACACCATCGCGATTCTCCGCGGACTGAAAGAGAAGTACGAGGTCCATCACGGGGTTCGGATTACCGACAATGCCTTGGTTGCCGCCGCCACACTGAGCGACCGGTACATCGGCGACCGGTTCTTACCGGACAAGGCGATTGATCTCGTCGACGAAGCCGCTTCAAAGCTTCGGATCGAGATTGACTCGATGCCGTTGGAGATCGATGAGGTCGAGCGGAAGATCCTCCAACTCGAAATTCAGCGGCAGGCCCTGCTGAAGGAAAAGGACAAAGCCGGGATCGAACGCCGCGATGGGGTTGAGCGTGACATCGCCGACCTGAAAGAAAAATCCGGGGGAATGAAAGCCCAGTGGCAAGCCGAAAAGGCCGCGATCCACCTCCTCCAAGCCAAGAAGGTGGAAATCGAGCAACTCCGGAACGAGGTGGAATTGGCGAGCCGCCGGGGCGACCTCCATAAGGCGGCCGAACTGCGCTATGGGAAAATTCCCCAACTCGAGACCGCGATCGGTGACGAGGAGAAACGCCTCGAGCTGATCCAGCGGAATGCCAAATACCTCAAGGAAGAAGTGGGGTCGGAGGACATCGCCGAAATCGTCGCACGGTGGACCGGCATCCCGGTGAGCAAGATGCTCGAATCGGACCGGCAGCGATTGACCCACCTCGAAGCCGAACTTACCCGCCGGGTCGTGGGCCAAGAGGAGGCGGTGGGGGTCGTGGCCAACGCGGTTCGTCGGAGCCGGGCGGGGCTTCAGGATCCCAACCGACCCACCGGCTCGTTCATATTTCTGGGACCGACCGGCGTCGGCAAAACGGAAACAGCCCGGGCCTTAGCAGCGTTCCTGTTCGACGACGAGCGAGCCATCGTTCGCCTTGACATGTCGGAGTACATGGAAAAGCACTCGGTCGCCCGGATGATTGGGGCCCCGCCGGGCTATGTCGGTTACGAGGAGGGCGGCCAACTCACCGAAGCGGTCCGCCGTCGCCCGTACAGCGTCGTGCTCTTCGACGAGATCGAGAAAGCCCATCCCGACGTCTTCAATATTCTCCTGCAGCTCCTTGACGATGGCCGGCTGACCGATAGTCAGGGCCGAGTCGTTGATTTTCGCAATACAGTCGTCATCATGACCTCGAATCTCGGCGGGAGCGCGATCGTGGAAGGGGCCGCACTGATCGGGAGCCCTGAATGGGCCCGGATCGAAGACCAAGTCAGAGCCGAGCTTCGCGGTCACTTCCGCCCGGAGTTTCTGAATCGGGTCGACGACATTGTGGTCTTCCATCCCCTCGGCATCGAGCAGATCAGCAAGATCGTCGACCTCCAGATCGTGCGCCTGGCCGAGATGGTCGCGGGGAAGGGGCTGGGCTTCGAAATCGACCCGGCCGCCAGGCAGGTCCTCACCGAGCGAGGCTACGATCCGGTGTTCGGGGCCAGGCCCCTCAAGCGAGTGATCCAACGCCTCCTTCAAAACCCGATCGCCCAAGCGGTCCTCGCCGACACCTACCAGCCTGGCGATATTGTGTCCGTGACTCGGGACGGCGACCAGCTCCGGATCGGAAGACGTCCGGGACCGGAGGTCGTGACCGGTGGCTGAACCCGCAGAGCGGGTCGACCACGCCGCACTGATGCAGCGCGCGCTTGTGCTGGCGGGGCAGGCGGCCGCGAGTGGGGAGGTGCCGGTCGGTGCGGTCATCGTCGTCGCCGGCGCGGTCGTCGCGGAGGCCCACAACGAGACGGTCCGTCAACGAGACCCCACCGCCCATGCGGAAGTCCTCGCGATCCGGCGGGCCCTTGCGGCGCTGGCGATTGACCGCCTTCCCGCCGCGACGCTCTACGTGACGTTGGAACCGTGCGCCCACTGTGCCGGGGCCATCGTCCTCGCCAAAGTGGGACGGGTCGTCTTCGGAGCCTATGACGACAAGGCCGGAATGGCCGGCTCCGTGGGGGACCTACTCCGTCACCCGAAACTCAACCATCGGGTCGAGGTCCTCGGCGGGATCTTGGCCGCCGAATCGGCGGCCTTGCTCCAGGGATTCTTCCAAGTCCGCCGATAGCGGGCTAGATTCCTACTGGCGCTCGTCCCCTACCGGTAACCCCTATCCCTGCCTTATCTTATGCCGTTCTGAGGACAGGTGTCCGAGTGGCTGAAGGAGCCGGTCTCGAAAACCGGTGTGCCGGTAACGGTACCGAGGGTTCGAATCCCTCCCTGTCCGTATGACCTTTGCCGCGTTTCAAGCGCCCCCGGCCCCCGACTGTTTCCTGGCCGGGACCTGCGGGCTTACCAACCAGCCATTAGGTCCCAATTCGGGCTTAATGTTTTTGGCGGTTGGCTTGGTGGCGTTGGGCCTCGTCGGCCTCTGGCGCGAAGGGCGGCGACCAAAGCCCGATCCAAACCCGGCCGAGCCGGAGCGCGCCCCCGTCAATTCGGCTTAAGGTTGCGGCGAAGCGCCGCGAGATCCAACAGCGGCGTTCCCCCCTCGGTTGGAACCAACACAACCAAGTTGCTCGACGATTTCATGTCGTGCAACACTTCCAAGTACTGCTTCATTAACGCTTCCGGCGTCAGGGTCTGATTCAAAAGCCGCTGCTGCTCCGATTGGAGCCGGGCCACTTCGACCCGGTGTTTCTCGGTTTGAATCTGCTGTTCCTGAGCGATCTTTCCGTTGATCGCGTTCACCACCTGCTCCGGGGGCTGCAGGTTGCGGAGAAAAAATGCGGTGATCGTCGCGATCCGGAATGGCTCGCCGCCGGCCCGCGGCCGCGTCACGAGGGCACTGTCCACCTCGTCCTTCATGACGTCGGCGACTCGGCTTCGTTGATTGATGTCGTTGATCGTGAACTTCGACATCCCATCGCGAACTCCGTTGCGAATCGCATTCAGGACCACCGCGTGGATCTGCTCTTCGCCGCCGATTTCCGTGAAGATCCGGGGAGCCTGCGCGGGGTCGATCTGCCACCGGACCGCCGCGTCCACTTTCATGCCCATCTGTTCGCTCGAAAGGGCGTCCATCTGCTCCGCTTGCTCGGTGGCCCGCGGAAATTGCTCTTCCCGCGTTGAGTATCGTTCGACCTCCGACCAAGGCGGAACGAACCGAACCCCTGGGAGCAACGGCAACGGGGAAACCTTCCCGAAGGCATGCTGGACGCCGACGGACCCAGCGTCGATGACTTTGACGCTCGACGAAAGGAGAGTG
>JAYVJS010000141.1:0-2183 GCA_043769075.1 Gemmatimonadota bacterium
TGGCCTGGTGGCAGTTCTTGATCGGCTTCGCGGCCCTCCATTTGGTGGCCGGGTTCATTCTCGGGGTGGTCTTCCAATTGGCGCACGTGGTCGAGGGCACCGAGTACCCGGCGCCCGACGGTGAGGGCCGGATGGAACACCAGTGGCTCCTTCACGAAATGGAGACCACCTCGAATTTCGCCCGAAACAACTCGGCCCTCACCTGGTATGTCGGCGGACTCAACTACCAGGTCGAGCATCACTTGTTCCCGAAAGTCTGCAGCGCCCACTATCCCGCGTTGAGCCGAATCGTCGAAGTGGTCGCCAAGCGCCACGGCGTGCCGTACCACGATCAGCCGACCTTGATGGCCGCGGTCGGATCGCATTACCGGATGCTCAAGCGCCATGGCGCCGAGGCCTGGCGAGCCACCCAGGGCCGACCTCAGCACGCGACGGCCTAACGGCGGTGTCGGTACCGCCGGTCCAGCGCTTCGAGTCCAACACCGGCGTCCGGATCTATCGGGTCTCCTGCCAGGCGTTCCCCACCTTGGTGGTGCACACCTATCTCCTGGTCGGCGCGGGTCCGATCACCTTGGTCGATACCGGCAGCGGCTACGGCGATTCAACTCCGCAGCTGATGGCCGGCTTGGAAACCATCCGGACGGAATTCGGCGAACCGGTGTCGGCCCGCGACATTGGGCGGGTCATCATCACCCACGGCCACATGGATCATTTCGGCGGGTTGGCCCAGATGGCGGGGCCGATCACGGCCGAAGTCGGGATCCACGAACTCGATAAATGGGTCCTTGAGTCCTACGAAGAGCGGGTGGTGGTGGCCACCAAGGGCATGGCGTTTTTCCTGGAACAAGCCGGCGTGCCCACGGAGCGACGGACCGGCCTCCTCGACCTCTACGCCTACGGCAAGCGGCACGTCAAGAGCGTCCGGGTCGATTTTACCTTGTTCGACGAGCAGTCGTTCGACGGCCTCGACATCATTCATACCCCGGGTCATTGCCCGGGTCAGGTCTGCATCAAGATCGGCGATGTCCTACTGTCGGCCGACCACGTGCTGCCGAGAATCACCCCGCACCAGAATCCCGAGAGTATCACGGCGTGGACAGGACTTGGGCACTACCTCGAAGCCTTGGTCAAGATCGGCAAGGTCGAGGGGATCCGGCTGGCCTTGGGTGGGCACGAGGCGCCGATGACCGACTTTTACCCTCGGATCGAGGAGATCCGGGTCGATCACGAGCGCAAGCTGGACCGGATTTTCGGGATGCTGAAGGAGCCGGCCGGGCGCACCATCCAGGAACTCACGGCCGGGATGTACCCGGTCCTCGACGGTTGGAACGTGCTCCTCGCGCTGACTGAAGTGGGGGCCCATGTCGAGTATCTCTATCAGCGAGGTGCGCTCCATGTGGCGAACATCGCCCAGGTCGAGCGCGAGCTCAATCCGCCGCTCAGGTACGCCGCCCGTTAGGCGGCGACCGTTAGGATCGCCGGGAATTTCTTCACCGTCAACGGTCGACCTCGTCAGGGTGGTCCGGGGCGGTTTGGCCGAGTCCTTGCGGGGGGTGCTATGGGTAGGTTGCCGCCGACATCGACAGGGGTCGAGGCGGCATGCGATTCGGTGGTGTGATCGTTCTGAGTGTTGGAGTGCTGCTGGTCGGGTGCGGGGAGGAACCGCTCCGACCGAGCCTGCCGCCGTCAGGCAAACCTCTGCTGAGCTTCATTCCCTATGACACGAGCCCCCTCGGCGCCGTCGCGGGGGAGACGATCATCACCATTCCCGCCGGGGCCACCCGCGACTCGGCCGTCCTCTACGTGCCCGGCGCGCTGACCGGGGTGAGTAGTTTGGAGGTGTTGTCGAACGTGACCCTCAGTGGGGGTGGGACCATCCCGGCCAACTCTTTACGCTGGGCGGTGTCGTCCACTACTATCGGCCGAATGGCGATCAGTACCGCCGATCGATCGGGGTTCAGTTCAGCTACCTGCCGAGCGGCGTGCAGGACGGCCCGGCGTCGCTCACCACTGTCCTGATCAATCCGCTGCGGCTGCGGGATACGTTGAGCTCGGCTCATGGCATCAAAGTGGTCTGGACCGCCTCGGAGGAAACCGCCACGGGCCAAAATGCCAACAACCCGAATTTCTTCGGCGGCTGTGCCCTCCAAATATCGGGGGGGTGTTTCTTGGCGGCAGCCGGG
>JAYVJS010000142.1:0-3363 GCA_043769075.1 Gemmatimonadota bacterium
GCCTCGAGGCCGGCGGTGGGTGCCTTGGGCTCGGCCGACAGTTGGGAGAAAACGCTCCGCCCCAAACCGAAAACCGCCCCGCCGATGGCCAGGAGCAGCACCTGACCCAGTAGGGATCGAAGGCTTCGCCGGTTCCGATGGCTGAGATGGCTCATGGATTTCCTCCCTCGGATGGTTGAACACGTCGGTATCCGCCCCGCCGCCCGCCACTCTTCGCGACGAGATAGCTGGGGCCGATCGTCATCGTCTGATCGACCGCTTTAACCATGTCGTACACCGTCAAGCAGGCGACAGTGACGGCGACCAGGGCTTCCATCTCCACCCCGGTACGAGCCTCGACCCGGACCGTGGCGGAGACCTGGACGCCAGGCAAGGCCTGGTCGAGGGCGAGATCCAGATCGATTCCGTCGAGGCCGATCGGGTGACATAACGGGATCAGGTCCGCCGTGCGTTTCGCCGCCATGATCCCGGCCACTCGGGCGACCGCGAGGACGTCGCCCTTGGCAATCGAGTTCGCGGATACCTGAGCAAACGCCTCCGCCGACATCGTCACTGATCCCTGCGCGGTGGCGGTCCGGGCTGTGATCGGCTTCGGGCCGACGTCGACCATATGAGCGCGCCCGGCCGGATCGACATGGCTCATGCCCACAAGGCCTCCGCGAGTTCGGCTGTCAGAGTGGCCAGGATCAGCTGTGGGTTGATGTTTCCCTGAGCGGCCTCCCGAGCGGCGTCCACCTTGTCCAGGGCCACAAGGATCCGGGTGGGACTGGCGACCCCGCGGAGCGATTCGGGAACTCCTGGCGCCTCCGGACCGCCGTAGGTGGCCCGAACCGCTCGGCCGAGGGTGCCGCCGAGTCGGTCGAGAAGTTCGGTGAAGTCGCCCCGGGCTTGCCAAGGCCCCTGTCGCATCACCCGCTCAAACCTGGCAGCGCCGCCGTTCTTGGCCACGGCGAGCAGCTGGTCGACCTGATCGTCAATCTTGGCTGTGGCGGCCCCGGTCAAGGCCTTGCCGATCGATCCCTCCGCCTCGGCGACCCGGCGGCGCCGCTCGGGCTCCGACAGGTCCGGCGCCAGATGGGCGAGGCCGGCTGCCACGGACGCGGCGGCAAGCCGCCCGAGGCGAATCGGTACCGCCCGCGACCGAATCGTCGGGAGGACCCGATTGGGGTCGGTCGTGGTCAGGATGATGAGCGCGCTGGCCGGAGGCTCCTCGAGGAACTTGAGCAATGCATTGGCGGCTTCCTGGCTGGCCTCTTGGGGCACCAAACGCTCGGCGTCGCCGATCAGGATGACCCGCCGACCCCCCATCACGGTCGTCATGGTCCCAGTTTTCAAGATCAGTCGGGCGGTTGCGACCCCGTGCATGGCCATGCCGTCTGGGGGGGCGTACACCTGGGTTTCCCGCCGGGCGGCCATCAATTCGCCCAGAGCCTCGAGGATTTCGTCCATCTGTTTGTCCGGATCGCCGGCCTTGGGGCGGGGGAGCGGGACGAACCAATGGAAATCAGGGTGGGAAAGCCGTGCCACCAGTCGACAGGACTGACACGAGTTACAGGGGGCTTCGGCGGACTGACAGAGAGTCAGGGCCGCGAGCCATCGACCGAACGTCTGGCGGCCAACACCCTGATCACCGCAGAGCAACAGCACTTGGGGGAGCTGCCCGGCGCGACTGGCCTTGGCAAGATCCGCCTGGATCTTCTCCCGACCGAAGATGAGTGGCATCATGGATGAAAAATAGCGAGTTCCGGGGCGGTTTTGTAGTGATGCGTTGATGCATAACCTGTTGTTTCTGAACACTTTGTGTGACCACTATCACGATTCTATTGTCGTTTCTCCACCTGAGAGTGTTTTAGATAGTATAGTGAGTGCTAACTGTTGCTTTATTGGTGATAGTGTTCGCTATTGTTTTACTTTAATGCGTTGTAAACAAATCACTTACTTGTCGATGGATCAATTTGCTCCAAAGTAGAGCAAATGGCGTGAATTAGGAGGGCCGACCCCCCTTCGAGGCGGTAGAGTATTGCCGGATCAAGGTGAGCGACATACTTTACCCGCGCTTTTTAGAGGTCGATCCCGAGTAGCTCAGTTGGTAGAGCAGCTGACTGTTAATCAGCGGGTCACAGGTTCGAGTCCTGTCTCGGGAGTTGTTGGATTGGGAGCTACGCGATCGCGGCGATGGCCTCCTTCAGTTCTTGGTTGGAAAACGGCTTGGCAAGAATCCCGGCCGCCCCGAATTTCCGGGCTACCGTCAAGTATTCGTTCGCGTTGACACGTCCCCCCCCAGAAATGGCCAGAATCCGGACTTGGGTGTCGGCCTTCCGCAGTTCCTGGATCAGCTCCAATCCGTCGGTATCCGGCATGATCAGGTCGGTAATGACCAGATCCGGCCGATCGACCCGGAACAGATCGAGAGCCTCCGACCCATTTGGGGTGCTAACGACCCGATGACCGGCTCGTTCTAGCATTTGGTGGATCGTCCCTCGGCTCAGGTCGTCGTCGTCGACCAAAAGTATCTGCATGCCGCCCGTGCCCCGATAGAAGTGTCCAGGTCAGAAGATACTCATACTGGGATCGGCACCGAGGGCGGATAGCTTGAATCGGCCGGCGGCTTGAGATTCCAGGCCCGGGTGCCGATAGTGGAACCATGATTGGAACGCCCCCCACTATCGAACATTTGATTCGAGTGTTGCCGCTATCAGGTGTCCGGGAGCCAAGTGACGCCGGGCTCGTCGTCGAGAGCGACTACGGCGCCATAGTCGCGTTGATTGACGCGGCGGGTCAGGGACCGGCGGCGGCGGCGGTCGCTCGGCGGGTGCTTGAAATCGTGCGTCGGGTGGCCACCAGGAGCGTGGCCGACGCGTTTCTCGAAGTGCACCGAGCGCTCGAGGCTGGACCAGGCGTGTCGCTGGCGATCGCTCGCCTGGACTTCGCCGCCTCGACGATCGAGTTCGTGGGCGTTGGCCGGGTCTACTCGGTGGTGGTCGGGTCCGTCGACCGAGTCTTCACCAGCGTCCCGGGGACCGTCGGGGTGGGACTACCCAAAGCACCGGAGCCGCTGACGGTTCGATTTGGCAGCGGCGATCTGATGGCGTTGGCCGTCGACGGTGTGGTCGACGCGTGGGACCTCGCCAAACTCAGGCGTCGGACCGATCGCCTGGACCTCCCGTCGCTGGTACAAAAGATCTCCGGGCTACCGGGGCGGCTTCCCGACGACGGGTCGGTGGTCTTAGTCCGGCTCCCCTGATCCGCTTTTCTTTCTAAGGCCCTAGGGAACCTCTGATCAATCGCACCTAACGCTGCATTTCTCCTCGGTCCTGTGCGGTCGGCGGTCGGTGTTGGAGTGGGCAGTTCCTCGGGCGGTCG
>JAYVJS010000143.1:0-6289 GCA_043769075.1 Gemmatimonadota bacterium
TCTTCGGACGCATAGAGCGCGGCCCGTTGCTCGGGGTTCTCGCCGTATCGCAGAGGCATCAGCAATTCCGCCGCCAGGTTGAGACGGGGCGGCAGGCCCTGGTCGGTTCCGGTCAGGTAGCCGGCGATCGCGTTGTCGTAGTCGGCCGTGTGGGAGAAGACTTTGGCGGCAAACGCCTTCCGAACACTCAGGCTGACCGCTCCGGCGGCCAGCAACTTGAGCACCGAGGGATAGTCGGTCGGGTCGACCACGGGCAGGACGAACTGGTGATTCTTCGCCGCCGCTCGGAGCATCGAAGGGCCGCCGACGTCGATGTTCTCGACCGCATCTTCGAAGGTAACGTCCGACCGGGCGATGGTCGATTGAAAGGGATACAGGTTGACCGCGACCAAGTCGAACCGGCTGATGCCGTGGGCCTCGAGGGTCGCTCGGTGTTGGTCGATATCCGGCCGGGCCAGCAATCCGGCGTGGATCTTCGGGTGGAGTGTCTTGACCCGACCATCGAGGATCTCCGGAAAACCGGTGACGGCTTCGACCAAGGTGACGGGAAGGCCGGCCTTGGCGAGGGTGGTGGCGGTCCCGCCGGTGGAGACTAACTCGAACCCAAGGTCGACCAGTCCGCGGCCGAACTCCACGATACCTCGCTTGTCGCTAACCGAAATAAGGGCGCGCGTCATACCAGCCTAACTCAACGTGAAAGGAACGGCCCGGCCTGATCGGGCCGCCGCAAGGACCGCCGCCGGGAGCAGGCGGTGTTCGGTCGCGAGGACCCGGGCCGCGAGTGACTCCGGGGTGTCGGCCGGGAGGACGGGGACCCTCGACTGACCGAGGATCGGGCCTTCGTCGTACCGATCGGTGACCGCATGGACCGTCGCCCCGCTCCAGGTATCGCCGCGAGCCAACACCGCACGGTGGACATTCAGGCCGTACATCCCCGGGCCGCCATGGTCAGGTAACAGTGCCGGGTGAATATTGATGATCCGACCCGCAAAGCGGGCGACCACCGCGGCCGGAACCTGTTTCAGAAACCCAGCCAGAACGACGAACCCGATCGACGCGGCGTCCAGCGCGGCCAACCATTGGGCCGGCTCGCTGCTCCGGGCCAGCACCACACTCGGGATCCCATGCTGCCGGGCCAAGTCGAGCACCCCAGCGTCGGGCCGATTGGAGAGGACCAGCGATACAATCGCCGGACCGTCCGCTGGGAGGGCCGCGATCAACGCCGCTAGGTTGCTCCCTCGGCCCGACCCACAGACGGCAACCCTCATCGGCATAGGCGGTCAATATAAACCGCCCGGTTTCACCTCAGGGCCTCCGATGAGACCCTCGGCACCGCGGAGGTCGTCGGCGACGGCAAACCCGAGGGCCCGGGCCTCGACTTCGTGTTCCCGGCCCGCTCCGGTTCGCACCAGGATCGCCCGGCCTCCGAAGGCCGTGCTGGGCGTCAAGTCGGTGATCCGGTCCCCAATCCAGAACGACTGCGCCAAGTCGATTCCGAACCGTTCGGCGGCGTCGCGATAGTGTTTCAGGCCGGGCTTCCGACATTCGCAGGGGCCGGTGACTGGGGGGAAGTGGGGGCACGCCAGGGTGGCATCGGGGGCGGCACCGCCGAGCTCGGTTGTCAGCCGATCGGCGACCGCGAAATAGTCGTCCCATGTCATCAGGCCCCGCCCAATGCCGGACTGGTTGGTGACGACGACGATGACCATGCCTCGGCGCCGGAGGGCTCGGATCGCCTCGATCGCCCCGTCGAGGAGCTGGACCAGGGCGGGGTCCTTGAGATATCCCGGATCGGCGATGATGGTGCCGTCGCGGTCGAGGAAGGCCGCGGCTCGCCTCACTCGGGATCCCCGACCAGGCCTAACGCAGAACCGACGGGACCCAGTTCGTGGTCAGCCAAGGTTCGGGGATCGAGGACGACCCGATCGTGGGAGACTCGAGCCACCACGCAAGGGTCGCCGAGGCGGAGGTCAAGTGCCACGGCATGGGCGCCTCGAGGTCCAGCGGCGAGCGTCACCAGAGTTGTCGGCAGAGTGGCCTCGGGGAACGACCCCCCGCCCACCGCCGACCAGCCGGGCTCGAGCCGAGGCTCGAATCGAGCCGGGACGGTGGCGGCGAGCCGCTCGGCTCGGAGGGCCAAGGTCGCCGCATCGGTGGTGAGCATCCGAAGCACCGGGATATCTCGGATTGCGGCTATGGGGTCGCGATAGATTCGGAGGGTTGCCTCGAGGGCTGCGAGGGTGAGCTTGTCGGCCCGCATCGCTCGGGCGAATCCATTCTTCCTCAGTCGCTCGATCCATCGGCGCCGGCCGACAATGCAGCCGGCCTGGGGCCCTCCCAGCAGCTTGTCGCCGCTGAACACGACCAGGCTCGCCGAACCGGCGGCCTCGGTGACCATCGGCTCGCCGGTCAATCCATAGCCGCTGAGATCGAGCAACAGTCCGCTGCCCACGTCGTGGATGACCGGGATGTCGTGGGCGGCGGCCAGACCGGCGACGTCGCCAGGTGCCGGCGACGCCACGAACCCAGCCATCGAAAAGTTGGACCGGTGGACCAGCAAGATCGCTGCGGTTCGATCGCCAATGGCGGCTTCATAGTCGGACAGATGGGTCCGGTTGGTGGTCCCGACTTCTCGGAGAACGGCCCCGCTCTTTTCGAGAATATCGGGGATCCGGAACGATCCGCCGATTTCGACCAGTTCGCCCCGCGAAATCACGATCTCGCGGGCGTGGCCGATGGCGTTGAGGGCCAGCACCAATGCTCCAGCGGCGTTATTGACGATGATCGCGTCCTCGGCGGCGGCGGCCTCGGCGAGGAGGGATGCCGCGTGGTCGAGTCGGCTGCCCCGGGTGCCGGTGGCGACGTCA
Source organism: Gemmatimonadota bacterium (assembly GCA_043769075.1). GTDB lineage: Bacteria > Gemmatimonadota > Gemmatimonadetes > Gemmatimonadales > GWC2-71-9 > SHZU01. The sequence continues at coordinate 2,868 of JAYVJS010000143.1, forward strand.
AGTTCCAGGTTGCTGTAACCGGATCCGACCCGAACGATCGCGTCGATGGCCGAGGCGGCGAGGGGCGCCCGGCCCAGGTTGGTGTGGAGGACGACGCCGGTGGCGTTGATGACCGGGTAGAGCGATGGGGCGGTTCGCCCGGCCACTCGCTCGGCCACGAAGGCCCCCCAGTCGTCGGGTGGGCCGCCCCGGGACCGCCTAACCTCGGCCACGGCTTCGCGGGCCGCCGCGACGATGACGTTCCTCGGAACCCGGTTCATCAGTCCGACGATCTCGGGGATTTGGAGGATCCGGTCGATCGAGGGGAGCCGGCGCCGGCCGTCGGTCATTGATCCGGTACGATGAACGGCCCATCGCCGAACTGGGCCCGAATTCGGCGGAGCGCCACGCTCGCCGCGGGTCGGGTGCGGAACGGGCCGGCCCGGACTTTGAAGAGGCCGTTTTCCGAGACGATCACCGCGTCGAAGCCGAGGGCCTTGAGTCGGGTAACGCCGAGGTCGGCTTCGGCCTTGGTGGCGGCGGCGAGGGCCTGGACCCGGAATCCGGCCGCGGCGGGCCGGGCGACCGTTGGCTGGCCCGCCGGTGGTGCGGTCGAATCCCGAGCCGGCGGTGGTAACGCCTCTTTCGGCGCCTCCGGCAGGGCCGCCGGCGGGGGTGTCGTATCGGGTTTCGCCGTAACAGTGTCTTGAGCCGGGGGCGCGGGCGGTGTCACCGGGGCCGGAGCGCTTTTCAGGGGGGCGGCGTTGGGCGTCGGTGCCTTGGCGGTTGAGTCCTTGGCCGTCGAATCCTTGGCGGGCGGCTTCTCCTCGGGGATCTGGAACCCTTGGATTGCTCGGCCCGCGACCCGGCTGACGGACTCGATTCCGTTGACCTCGACCACGTACTTGGCCCCAGCCTTAAGCGGCATCTTGAGCCGGACAAGGACCCGATCGAACAACGGAGGCTTGGTCGTCAGCGGACCCTCATCCGCTGGGCGAGCGGGGGCGGCGTTTCGCCTCCCCCGCCGTTGGTCAGCGGCCCGCTGGACTGAGTCAGCCCGCGCTACGGAATCGGCCCTGGCGACCGAGTCGGCTCGAGCCCGGGCCGCGGTCGAGTCGACCGCCTGGCCCGAGTCCGATTTCGCGACTGCGCGATAGAGGGAATCGTAGACCTTCTCGGTCACGATGCTCTCGACTTCGAGGTCGGTCGAGTCCGGGAGAAGCCGGACCCTGGCCTGGGTGCTTGCGAACGACTGGGTTGGGTTGAGCTGCTGGTTGAAGGTCACCGCCACCGCCAGTGAATCGTGCTTGGCGAGGGTTTGGATCCGGGCCGGGACGGTGTCGTGCTTGAAGGCCCAAATTTCGCCGACCGTATCGCGAAGGCCGACCCGGACCGAATCGAAGACCTCCCGGGGGTCGAGCCGGTTGTTTCGATTCTGATCGAGGGCGCCCGCCACAAGAAACTCGCCCGCCGGGAGCGGCCCAAACGAGAACCGCCCCGTCGAGTCGGCCGTGGTTCGGTAGGCGAGACTGTCCGGGAGCAGGACGGCTTCGACCAGCGCGAGCGGGGAGGCCCGGGAGGTGCTCCAATCGACGATCCGGCCCGACAGGAACCGGGTTGGAATCGGGGCCCCTGTCGTGAACGTGATGACCCGCCCAGACTTTGCCCGATTGTTCCGGAGGTCGACCAAGCCGCCTAACAATTCAACGCGGTAGACCCGATTCGGCTTCCATCCTTCCCGTGGCCGGACGGTGATTCGGCTTCGCTTCCAGCCGATCACCGGCACTTCCTTGCTGGGGGATAGGACCACCAGCCGCTCGAGGTCGCCGGTCCCGAGGCCGAAGTTCGGACTCGACCCTTCACTGACGATCTCGTTAAACCGAAACTCGACCGCCTCCTTGAAGTCGGGCGCCACGACGGTGGACTCGGGGATGGTGCCGAGGATGACCGGGGCCGCGGTGTCGGGCGGGCCGCCCGGTGGCTCGCCCATCCGGGAGCAGGCCGCGAGCACCACGAGGGCCAGGCCGACGATCGTCCTCACGGAGGACACCCCAGCTGAGCGCGCTTGCCCTCCAACACCGACATTTGATCCCGCCAACTGGCCAGCTTGCCTCGTTCCTTGTCGACGATGTCGGCCGGAGCCCGGCTGACGAATTGTTCATTCCCGAGTTTGGTCTCTTGGCTGCCGATGGCGGTCGTGAGTCGGGCGATCTCCTGGCCGAGCCGGGCACACTCCTTGGCGAGGTCGACCAGGTCGCCTAACGGTACCGTCAGGCTGGTGCCGTCGGAGAGGACGGCGCCGGCCGCGGTGTCAGCCCCGGCCGGCTCGTCGGTCGTCACGGTCAGGGCGCTCAACTTGGCCAACCGTTCAATGACGGATTGATGCTGACGAACGGCGGCCGAGGTGTGGCCGCCACACCGGGCGAGCGAGGCCCGAATAGCCTGACCGGGCTGAACATTGTACTCCGCCCGGATCGACCGGATCGCCCCGACGATCTCCTGGAGCGCGCCGAATTCATCGACCGCCCCCTGATCGACGGCCCGATGGTCGGGGCGCGGCCAGGGCGCGATCACGATGGTGGCATCGTCCGGCCGGCCGGGCAATCGCTTCCAGAGCGTTTCGGTAATGAACGGCATCACCGGATGGAGCAGTCGGAGGGCGACGTCGAACGTTTGAACAGCCACGGCCCGGGCGACGTCTCCACCCGGGACGTCACCGTAGAGGCGGGGCTTGATGGCTTCGAGATACCAATCGGCCAGGTCGTTCCACAGGAAACGATAGACGGCATTGGCCGCGTCGTTGAGCCTGAGTTTCTCGAAGGCCTCGGTGGCCTCGCGGACCGTCGCTTCACATCGGGCGATGATCCAACGATCGGCGAGCGACAGTTCGGCTCGGCTCACGACCGTGGGGTTGTTCCCGGCCAGGGGCCGGACCGGTCCGTTCAGATTCGACAACAAGAAACGGCCGACGTTCCAGAGCTTGTTCGCGAAGTTCCGACCGCTGGCAAATGAGGTGTCGAGGTCGGCCGGATCGAGGATCACGTCGGTGCCGACCGCGAGCCCGCCGATCACCGTGAACCGGAGTGCGTCGGCGCCGTAGCGTTCGACCACGTCGAGGGGGTCGATGCCGTTGCCGAGTGATTTCGACATCTTGCGATGCTGGGTGTCCCGGACGGTCCCGTGGAGGTAAATCGTCGTGAAGGGCACGGCGGCCCGACTCTCGACCCCGGCCATAATCATTCGAGCGACCCAGAAGAAGAGAATCTCGGGCGCCGTGACCAGGGCGTGTCCAGGGTAAAACCGCGCTAAATCGGCGGTCGAGTCGGGCCAGCCTAACGAACTGAAGGGGACCAGTTGAGACGAAAACCAGGTGTCCAACACGTCCTCGTCCTGGGTGGCCTTGCCGCCGCAGGTCGGGCACCGGTCGAGGTCGGTCCGGCTGG
>JAYVJS010000144.1:0-2672 GCA_043769075.1 Gemmatimonadota bacterium
GCCGAGGTCCTCACGGTGAAAGAGATGCCGTTCCTCGAGGCGGCAAGGTGTCTCGGGGCCACGAACATCCGGATGATTGCCCGCCACATCCTGCCCCACGCCACCGGCTCGCTCATCGTCGGCGCCACCCTCGGCGTGGGCAACGCGATCATGGTCGAATCATCGCTCAGCTTCCTTGGGCTTGGGGTCCAGCCCCCGACGCCGACCTGGGGTAACATGCTGATGGACGCCCAGGCCACCATGGCCTCGAAGCCGTGGCTGACCATTTTCCCCGGAATGGCGATTTTAGTCGTAATATTGTCAGTCAACTTCCTGGGGGACGGTCTCCGGACCCTGGAAACCCAGACCCGCTCCCGTTCGTAACGTTGAGAGTGCCTTCGATGTTCGCACTCCCAAGAAAATGGCCCCGATGACCGCCCCCACGACCCGCGAACAGCCGAGCCTACTCGGCCGGCTGATCGACACCAAACCCGGCGAACTTGCCCCAGTCCTCTGGGCCTCCGCCTACTTCTTCTGCATCCTCGCGAGCTACTTCATCCTCCGACCGATTCGGGACGAAGCCGGGGTCGCGGGGGGCATCAAGAACCTGCCCTGGCTCTTCACCGGGACGATGATCGCGATGTTGGTGGTCAGCCCGTCGTTTGCCGCGCTCGTCGCCAAGCTGCCCCGGAAGAAGTTCATCCCGATCGCCTATCGGTTCTTCCTGGTGAACCTGCTGGTCTTCTACGGTCTCTTTACGATGCTGCCGGCCTCGGAACAGGTCTGGGTTGGCCGGGCTTTCTATATCTGGACCAGCGTGTTCAACCTGTTCGTTGTGTCGGTCTTTTGGGGCTTCATGGCCGACGTGTTTCGGTCCGAACAGGGAAAACGGCTCTTCGGCTTCATCGGGGTCGGTGGGACCCTTGGCAGTATCGTTGGGGCGGCCATTACCGCATCGCTGGTGAAGGTCGTCGGGACCGCCGGTCTGTTGTTGATTTCGGCGGTGTTGCTCGAACTCGGAGTCCAATGTGTTCGCCGGCTGTCCGGGCTTCTGAGCGACGGGGGCGAGGGGCGGGCGGCCGTACCGGAGCAAGCTCCGATCGGTGGCAGCGTCTGGGCAGGCGTCGGCCACGTCCTCGCCTCTCCCTACCTGCTTGGCATCTGCGGGTACATGCTGCTCTATACGATCGGATCGACCTTTCTCTACTTCCAGCAGGCCCACATCGTCGAGGGGGCGTACCAAGACCGGAGCGCCCGAACGGCCTTATTCGCTCAGATCGACTTGGTCGTGAATATCCTCACCGTGGTCGTCCAAACGCTGTTGACCGGCCGGCTGATGAAGCGACTCGGCGTCGCCGCAATGCTGACCATCGTCCCGGCGATCTCAGTGGCGGGATTTCTCGGCGTCGCGTTGGTGCCGACTGTGGCGGTCTTGATCGGGTTCCTCGTCTTGAGGCGGGCGGGCAACTTCGCGGTGGCCCGGCCTTCTCGCGAGGTGCTCTACACGGTCGTGAGCCGCGAAGATAAGTACAAGGCCAAATCGTTCATCGACACCTTTGTCTATCGATTCGGCGACCAACTCGGCGCCTGGGCCGATCCGCTGTTGGCCTCTTTCGGCTTAGGAATGGCGGGTGTTGCCATGGTGGCGGCGCCGTTGGCCGGGCTCTGGCTCCTCGTCGGACTCTGGCTCGGGCGGCGGCAGGTGACGATGGCGGCGGAGCGATACCAATCGTAAAGCCCTGGTAACCGACGCGGCGCCGACTCGGGAGCCTAGTCCCGCCGGAGCGCCACCACCGGATCGACTCGCGACGCCCGCCAGGCCGGCACAGCCGCCGCCGCGAGTCCGACCGTCAGCAACACGACCACCGCCACGACGACCGACAGCGGGTCTCGGGGCGACACGCCAAACACCAGGCTCTCGATCGCCCGAAGCGCCACCGCCGTGACCCCCAGGCCCACGACGACACCCCCGAGGACCAATCGCATCGAGTCGTTGATCACGAGCCATCGGATCTGGGTCGGCGCCGCGCCTAACGCGAGCCGAACCCCAAGCTCATTGCTCCGCTGCGAGACGGCATAGGCCATGACGCCATAGAGACCGATCGCCGCGAGGAGTGCGGCCAAAATCCCAAAGAGGCCGGTGACCCGAGATACCATCACTTCCTGCCGGACACCCCGTTCCAGCAACGTCTCCACCGAGACAATCTCTCGCACCGGCATGCCCGGTTCCCCGGCGGCCAACGCCTTCCGGACCGCTCCGGCCACGGTTCCGGTACCACTTCTTACCCGGAACATCATGTTGTAAATGAACGCCCCTTCCTCCTGCTCGAGACTGAGCAGCAGCATCGGGGCCGGCTGCTCCTTCAAGTCGTTCGGCCGGAGGTCCTCCACGATCCCGATGACCTCAAAGACAGGATCGGCGTCGAAGCCGAACCGTAGACCTACCGCGTCTTCGGTGTCGAAGAACCGACGGGCCATCGACTGGGAAATGATCGCAACCCGGGGCGCCTTGGGGCCGTCCGTTACGGCAAAGCTTCGGCCTTTGAGGAGGCGAATGCCGGTCGTTTCGATGAACCCGACAGATACGTCGTTCACCTGGGCGTCGGCATCCCAACCGGGGGGCCGGACTTTTCCCGGGACCGTGATCGAACTCCGCCGAATCGCGTTCCCGGCCAAGCCCATCGACGACACCG